>DATCVD010000308.1:0-4716 GCA_036567125.1 Pyrinomonadaceae bacterium
CGGCCGGCGACCGGGCGGCGCGGGCGGCGGCCGTCTACCACCCGCGCCTGACGATTCAAGACCCGCTCGGCGACCTCCGGCACCCCCTGCGCAACGTCCCGCCGTCGGGCCACGTGGCCGGCGTCATCAGCCGCCTCGACCGCCAGCGCGGCGCGCACCACACGCCGGCCAACGCCGAAATCTTCGGCGCGGTCGACGTGACGCAGGGGTTCGACCCGCTCGAACAGGAGCGGCTGAACATGACGGGCGTCAACCTGCTGCGGTGCACCAAGGGCAGCGGGCTGCTCGTCTGGGGCGGGCGCACGCTCCACCTCGACGCGGAGCGGCGCTTCGTCGTCTACCGCCGGCTCATCCACCGGCTGGTGCGCGCGATCCGCCGCGTGGCCGAGCCGCTCGTCTTCGAGAACAACGGGCCGGAGCTGTGGCTCGCCCTCGCGCGCTCGGTCACGACCGTGCTGCTCGAAGCGTGGCGCGCCGGGGCCTTGAAGGGCGCGCGGCAGGACGAGGCGTTCCGCGTCCGCTGCGACGAGAAGCTGAACCCGCCCGAGGAGCGCGACCTCGGGCGCGTCCTCTGCGAGGTGGAGGTCGCGCCCGCCGCGCCGATGGAGTTCATCCAGTTGCGCGTCTCGCTGAGCGGCGAGGGGAGGCTGGAGGTGTTCGAGGCATGATTGACGAAGACCCGCTCATCACCCACCGCTTCATCGTCACGCTCAACTCGGGCGACGCCTACCTGCCGCCGCAGCAGGCCGGGCTGGTCAGGACGTTCGCCAACGGCGAGTTTCAGGAGGTCAAGGGCCTCGGCGCAGACCTCGAAGTGACGGCCTACGCCGAGGGCGGCGTCAACGACTTCGTCCACCAGCTCCCGGTGCGCCACACGTGGACGCGCATCTCCCTGCGGCGCGGGCTGGTGCGCGACCGCGGCCTCTGGGAGTGGTACCGGGCCGGGCTGACGCAGTCGCTCGGCGCGCGGCGCGACGGCAGCGTGATCCTGCTCGCGCCGGACGGGCGGCAGTTGATCTCTTGGGAGTTCCGCGGCGGGCTGGCCGTCAAGTGGACGGGGCCGGAGTTCAACGCGATGCAGGGCGCGGTCGCCGTCGAGGGGATCGAGATCGCGCATCAGGGCGTCGCGCAGATCATACAGGCGTAGCGCGGGCGGGAGGCGGCGACGACGATGGTCAACATCAGCAACCTCGAAGTGAGGTTCGACGTGGAGGGCGACGGCGGCGACGACGCGGCCTTCGCGCGCCTGTTCGAGAAACACATCCGGCGGTGGAGCCGCGAGGCCGAGGAGGCGCGCGAGCGCGAGCGCCGCGGGCGCGACGAGCGCGCCGTCGGAGACCGCGAGGAGGACTAGCGGCCATGAACACCCCGGCGAGCAGCGCGGGCCAGAACTTGCAGCGCGCCAAGCTGACCATCGAGTCGCCCGTCACGGGCGACAACGTCGTCGAGTTCCGCTTCAACCCGACCGAGTACCAGCTACAGAAGGGCAACAACTTCGCCGAGATCGCGATCCCCGGCTTGGAGTCGCCGCCGATCCAGTTCGTCCGCGGCAACTCCGAGAGGCTGAGCGTCGAACTTTTGGCCGACACCTCGGACACGCTCGAAGACGTGCGCGTGGCCTACGTGAACCGGATGCGCGACCTGCTCCGGATCAGGAGCGAGTCGCACGCGCCGCCCATCGTCAACTTCGTCTGGAGCGGGAACGAGTTCCGCGGCGTCGTCGAGAGCCTCAACGTCACCTACGTGCTCTTCACGCCCGAGGGCGTGCCGCTGCGCGCCAAGCTCAGCCTGACGCTCAAGGAGTACCGCCCCGTCGAGATTCAACTCCGCGACTCGCCGAAGACCTCGCCCGATCTCGAAAAGACGTGGGTCGTGCGCCGCGGCGACCGGCTGAGCGGCATCGCCGCGGCCGTCTACCGCGACGCCTCGGCGTGGCGCGCCATCGCCCGCGCCAACGACATCCAAGACCCGCGCTCGCTCGCGCCGGGCACGGTGCTCACGCTCCCGCGCATCCGCTGAAGGACTTTGAACCCGCATGTCCACACAGTTCCTCGATAACCGCGACCTGCTGACCGGCCTGCCCGACACCGACTACTACGCGCCCGACTTCCGCGTGCTCGTCGAGGGCAGGGAACTCGACGCCCTGACGCACGGCGACATCCTCGACCTCAAGGTGACGATGGACATCGAGAGCCTGACGAGCTTCGACCTGACGGTCAACAACTGGGACGACCGGAGCTTCGACTTCAAGTACAGCGACACGACCACCTTCGACATCGGCAAGCGCGTCGACATCCAGATGGGCTACGCCAACCAGCTCCGCTTCATGGCGAGCGGCATCGTCCAGACGCTCGCGCCGCGCTTCCCCGAGTCCGGCGCGCCGACGCTGGCCGTCTCGGGCGTCGACCGGCGCGTCCGGCTGCGCGACCGGAGGCCGACGCCGGGCGACGTGACGCAGTTCGTCAACAAGGCCGACTGGCAGATCGCGCAGGTCGTCGCCGAGCGCAACGGGCTGGAGTCGAACGTGACGCGGCAGGGCGTCGAGCACCCGATAGTCGTGCAGCGGAATCAGGACGACCTCACGTTCCTGATGGAGCGCGCCAAGCGGATCGACTTCGACTTCTACCTCCGCGTCGATCCGCTGACGGGCAAGGACGTGCTCTTCTTCGTCAGCCCCACCGACAACCGCGACGCGCGCCGCGCGCGCACCTACGTCTTCGAGTGGGGCAAGAACCTGATCAACTACAGCACGCAGCTCACGCTCAACCGGCAGGTCGCCAGCGTCACCGTCCGCGGCTGGGACCCGACCACCAAGGAGCGGATCACCTACACGGCGACCCCGCGCGATCTGCCCGAGGCGAGCGGCGGCGGCGGCAACGGCCCGCAGGCGGCCCAGACCCGCTTGGCGAACCGTCAGGACTTCGTCGTCGATCAGCCGGTCAGCAGCACGCAGGAGGCGCGCGATCTGGCCGTCAGCCACCTGCGCGAGCGCGCCTACCAATTCCTGACGGGGACGGGCAGCGTCATCGGGCTGCCCGACATGCGGCCGGGCGACGTGGTCGAGCTGCGGGGCTTGGGCCGGCGCTTCAGCGGCACGAGCGACGCGCCCATCCAGTACTACGTCAAGAAGGTCACGCACACGCTCGGCGGCTCCGGCTACCAGACGCAGTTCGAGGTGCGCTCGACGGCCGACGGCGGCACGCGCGCGGGCGGCGGCGAGGGGGGCGCGTCATGAACGGCCAGTCGCGCACGCGCACCACCGACCGGCGCTACTTCGGCGTCTACGAGGCGCTCGTCATGGAGGTCAACGACGAGGCGGGGGAGGGCCGCGTGAGGGTCAAGTTCCCGTGGTTCGACGAGGAGACGACGAGCGCGTGGTGCCGCGTGCGCCAGTCCTACGCCGGGAACGACTACGGGGCCTTCTTCGTGCCCGAGATCGGCGACGAGGTCTTGGTCGCGTTCATTCAGGGCGACATGCGCTACCCCGTCATCCTCGGCGGACTCTACAACGGCCGGGACAAGCCGCCGACCGCGCGCGCCGACGACCGGGATCAGAAGATGATCCGCACCAAGGGGCGGCACGAGATTCTGCTCGACGACACGAGCGGCAAGGAGCGCGTCCACGTCAAGACCAAGGGCGGCCACCTCGCCGACCTGAGCGACGTGGACAAGAAGATCGTCGTCCGGACGACCGGCAACCACCGGCTCACGCTCGACGACGAGGGCAGGAAGGCGACCCTGCAAACGGCCGGCGGGCCGAAGGTCGAGATCGACGACGCGGCGAAGAAGATCACGGTCGAGACCAACGGCAGGTCGCTCGTCATCGACGGCAACTCCGGCACCATCACGCTGACGGGCATGACCGTCGTCATGAGCGGCACGAGCGTCAAGCTCGGCGGCGACAGCGCCTCGCACCCGCTCGTCCTCGGCGACCTGCTCCTGACCGCCTTCAACACGCACACGCACGTCACCGGCGCGCCGGGTAGCCCGACCAGCCCGCCGCTCCCGCCGCTAACCCCGGCGCAACTCTCGATGATCTCCAAGACGAGCTGAGGCCATGTCGAGCGAGTTCAAAGGAACGGGGTGGCGCTTCCCCATCCTGCCCGATCCGGCGGGCGGCCTCGGCTACGTGTCGGGCGACGAGAACGTCGAGCAGTCGCTCAAGATTCTGCTGCTGACCGCGCTCGGCGAGCGGGTGATGCGCACGGACTTCGGCAGCAAAGCGCCGGGCCTCGTCTTCGCGCCCGGCAGCCTCCAGTACCTCGGCCTGCTCGAAACGACCGTCCGCGAGGCGGTGCGCGACTGGGAGCCGCGCATCGACCTCGAAGAGGTGCGGGCCGAACCCGACCTCGACGACGAGACGCGCGTCACCGTCCGCGTCGGCTACCGCGTCCGGCAGACCAACACGCGCGGCAACCTCGTCTTCCCCTTCTACCTCGGCACGGCCGAGCGAGGCTAACGGTGCTCGAAACAGTCAAACTCGACGACCTGACGTGGGGCGAGATGGTCGCGGCCGTCAGGCGGCGCGTCGCCGCGGCGTCGGCCGGCCAGTGGACGCTGCACGCGCCCGTCGATCCGGGCATCACGCTGCTCGAACTGTTCGCCTACCTGCTGGAGCAGCGCGTCTACTGGATGGATCAGGTGCCCGACTCGCTCGTCCGCGGCGCGCTCTCGCTGCTCGGCGAGCGGCCGCGCGCGACGCAGGCGGCGGCGACG
>DATCVD010000309.1:0-3824 GCA_036567125.1 Pyrinomonadaceae bacterium
GCCCGCGCGCGAGGCCGCCAGCCCGGCCCGCGCCTGCTGCAAGCCGGCCTGCGCCTGCCCCAAGTTGGCGCGCGCTTGGCTCACCTGCGCCTGCGCGGTCGAGGGATCGAGCTGCGCGATCACCTGCCCCTTCCGCACCGCCGAGTTGAAGTCGGCGTAGAGCGCCGAGATCGTGCCCGACGCCTGCGAGCCGACCTGCACGGTCGTCACCGCCTCGACCGTGCCCGTCGCCGTGACGGTGTTGCGCAGGCTGCCGCGCTCGACGCGCGCCGTCAGGTATTCGGCCGCGGCGACGTTCCCGCCCCACATCCAGAAGCCGCCCGCGCCGGCCAGAATGACCACGGCGAAGACCAGCAGCAGACGCCGCCTCGTGCCCAGCTTTGCTTTCATCCACTTCATCTTTTTCTTCTCCGCGGGGGGTAAATATAAAATTGCGCCCGCATCTGTTTCCGTCGGCCGGAGCGTTCGGAGCGCAATCCGGCCACGTACTGATAGACACCGGCGCGGGGCGGCTCGTTACAGCCGCGGCGGGTTAAAGATTGTGATTTGATTGCGCCGTCGGAGACGGTTCGGCGGTGTCAGCCGATGCGGCTGGAGGGCGGGCCGATGTGGATGTGCGCGCCGGTGGAGGAGCCGGCGACCGCGCCGCGGAAGGCGATGAAGGTGATGCCGTTGGCTTGCAGGTAGTTGATGAGCGCGCGCCCTTCGGGGCTGTCGGGGTGGAGCGCCACGTCGACGCCGCGGCTGTGGTCGAAGCCGAGCCGGGTGTGCGTCGCCGTCTGCCCGTGGGCGCTGACGGGGAGCGGGCGGCCGAAGGTCGCGGCGAAGAACGACTGCACGCCGGAGATGTTCGCGGCCGTCCAGTAGGACGTGCCCGTGTGGCGGATGATGAGGGCGTTCGTGCTGTAGAGCGTCGGCCGGAGCAGCCGCGACTGACTTCTTTGCAGTTTCGCGGCCTTCTCGGCCTCGATCTTCGCGAGCTTTTCGGCCTCCGCCATCGCGGCCACTTCGGCGATCACGCGGTCGGAGTCGTCGATCTGATGGCGCAGCACGTCGATCTCCGCGCGCGTCTCGGCGAGCGACTGCTCCGACTCCTCGACCTGCGCCTTCGCGGCGAGCCCTTCGGCCGCGAGTTGGCGCAGTTGCTCGTGCTTCCGCTCGGCGGCCGCCAGTCCCTTTTCCTTAAGGACGATCCACTCCCGCGTGTGCGTTTTCACCTTTTCGGACGCAATGACAAGCTCGGCGCGCCACCGCGCGAGTTCGTCGGCCGGCGTCTCCCCGGCCGGCACCTTTTTGGCCGGGGCCTTTTTGGCCCGCGACTTTTTGGCCGACGACCGTTGCGCGAACGTCTGCGACCCGCACGCCAGCAAGACGGCGAGCGCGGCGGCGACTGCGAAACATGAACGGCTGATTCTTCCCACGCGGACGGTTGACTTCCTCCACCTCTTAGAACGCCGGAAGGGCGCGCGAAGTTACACGGCGGGCCGCAAAATCACGCCGGCGTCGCCGCCGTCTCCAGCGTCCGCCATTTTAATCCGGGGGCGGGTGTAACCGCACGCCCCGGCGGGGTGTCTGACAGGGTGGAAGGCTTCCGAGCCTCCCGAACGAGCCGGGGAGGGTCTCCCTTAACGGAAGCGGGTATCTCCCCGAAACGAGCAAGTGGAGGGAAAAAGATGAAAAGGATTTTGGGCGCACTGTTGAGCTTGATTCTGATCGCGTCGGCCTCCGCGCCCGCGTGGGCGAAGGGGCAGAAGCGTCGCAACGCGACCCGCGCCGCGGCCGCGCAGCGTTACGACGACTCGCGGCGCGTCTACTACGATTACGGCGACGAACGCTACGACGAACGCTACGACGGCGACCGCTCAGTTTGGGAGCGCAGCCGCGATAAGATCACGGTCGCCGGCGGCGCGGCGGCGGGCGCTGTGGTCGGCGGTCTGGCCGGCGGCAAGAAGGGCGCGATCCTCGGCGCGCTGATCGGCGCGGGCGGCTCCGCCGTCTACACCTACAAGGTGCGCGACCGCGACGACGGCCGCCGCTACTAAGAGCAGGTTTGAAAACCTTCGCGCCGCCCGCCGTCTTCGCGCGCGACTTTTTCTCGGCAAGAAAAAAGTCGCGCGAAGACGCGGGCGGCGCGAAGAAGAAGACGACGCCGGAAGTTCGAGTCGCCAGCGCGTAACGAGCGGCCGGCGGACGGTGTCTGACAAACGTCGGGGAGGATCGCTTGCGAGTTTTCCCGCCGACAAAAGCGCGAAACGGACTCCTCCCCGCGAACAAGAACAAGGTAAACTTTTAAGGAGCACTAAACAGAAATGAAGAGACTCGGAAAGATCAAGACGCTGGCCTTCGCCTCTCTGGCTACCGTCGCCGTGGGCGTGCCCGTCGCGCTCGCGCAGACCGGCGGTCAGGAAGGCCAGCAGCGCCAGCGCGCCGAGGGGCGCGGTAAAGGCTTCGGCGAAGGCCGCGGCGGTCATCGCGGCGGCTTCGGCCGTCGCGGCGGCTTCGGCGAGTTCCGCGGCGTCGAGCTGACGGACGAGCAGAAGACGCGCATCCAGCAGATTCACCAGAGCTTCGGCGAGCGCACGAAGTCTTTGCACGAGCAGCTCCGCGCCAAGCGGCAGGAGCTTCGGCAGGCCGAGCAGGGCACGACCTTCAACGAGGCGCTGGCCGCGCAGAAGCTGACCGAGGCCGCGGCCATCGAGGCGCGGCTGATGGGCGAGCGTTTCCGCCTGCGGCAGGAGTCGCTGTCGGTCTTGACGGCCGAGCAGCGGCAGCAGATCGAGCAGCGCCGGCAGCAGCGCGAGCAGCGCCGGCAGCAGCGGCGCGGCGCGCGCGGCACTGCCACGACGACCTCGATCCAGTAACCACCACCTGAGCCGGCGTGCGTCGTTGCCTGTCGGCGGCGGCGCACGCCGTACAAAACTTCGTCGGGGTCTGCGCCTCTGCCGGACGACCTAGAGCACGTTTCGGACTTGGAGCTGGCGCGCCTCGCGCGCGGCGGCGACGAGTCGGCCTTCGGCGAGATCGTCCGCCGGCACAGCCCGCGCGTCTTCCGCGTCGCGTCGCGCTTCTTCCGCCGCCGCGAGCAGGCCGAGGAGGCCGCGCAGGAGATTTTTCTGAAGGCGTTCACCGAACTCGACTCTTTCGAGGGGCGCGGCTCCTTCGAGGGCTGGCTGACGCGGATCGCCACGAACACTTGCCTGAACCTGCTGCGCGGCCAGAAGCGCAGGCCGGAGCTGACGGCCGCGGATTTGACCGAGGACGAGGGCGCGTGGCTCGACCTGAAAATGTCGGCCGCCGCGACGGAAAGGCACCGCGCGTCGGAGCGCGCGGTGGCCGCGGCCGACCTCACGGACAAGGTGCTCGACACGATGTCGCCCGACGACCGGCTGGCGCTGACGCTCGTTGACGGCGAGGAGCTGTCGGTCAGAGAGGTGGCAGAGATGACGGGCTGGTCTGAGTCGAAAGTTAAGGTGCAGGCGTTCCGCGCGCGCCGCCGGATGCGCGAGGCGGTGGAGAAACTTCTGGGGCGTTGAGTCGGGAAGTCGTTAACAAGTTGTCGGGGTGTCGGGCGGCGCGGGTGGCCGCCGCGAGTTTAGAAAGTCCGAGGCGTTCGTGATGAGAGACGGACACATCATCGAAATTCTTGAGCGCGGCCCGTTCGCCTCGCTCACCGACGCGGAGCTGAGCGAGGCGCGCGCGCACGCCGACGCCTGCGCCGGTTGCCGCCGCGCCTACAACGCGGCCCGCGTCTCGTCGCTGATGTTGAGGGAGCGCGCGGCGCGCGAGTTCGAGCCCCCGCCCTTCTTCCAGACGCGCGTGCTGGC
>DATCVD010000310.1:0-2302 GCA_036567125.1 Pyrinomonadaceae bacterium
GGCCGCGCCGCGTTCGCCTCGGCGGCCGTCCGCGCCTCGCTTTCTTACGAGCGCCCGACGATCGTCGTCAACCTCGACGGCGGGCCGGGGCGGCGACTCGCGATCACGAACTTCTGCGTCGCCAACGCCCGCTTCTTCGGCGGCGGCATGAAGATCGCGCCCGGCGCGAAACTCGCCGACGGCCGCTTCGACGTGGTCGCGGTCGGCGACCTCGACACGCCCGCCATCCTCGCCAACTCCTACAAGCTCTACCTCGGCACGCACCTGCGAATGCGCGAAGTCGGCCACGCGCTCGCCGCGCGGGTTTCGGTTCGCGCCGCGGGCGCGGAGAAAATCCTGCTCGAAGTCGACGGCGAACTCGTCGGCACGCTGCCCGCGGACTTCGAGATACTCCCGCGCGCCCTGCGCCTGCGCCGCCCCTGAGGCGCGGCCGCGCGCGCCGCCGGGAGTCGCAATCGGTAAAACCCGTCTCCGTCGTCGTCGCGGGGCGGGCCGCGTCGCCGGCGTCACCAAATGAAGGCGGGCGCGGGTCAGAGCTTCTGACCCGCGCCCGCCTTCTGACTTAAGCCCGCGGCCGCCGGCGCGGGTCAGAAGTTGTACTCGCGCCCCGGCTCCATGGCGGAGACGCGCGGGTGCGCGAGCGCGGCGAGCTGGCGCATCACCTCGGCGCGGTGGTTGGGCTTGATGTGGACGGCGAGCACGTCGAAGTCCTTGTGCCGCACCTTGCAGACCTCCTCGGCGAGCGTGGCGGGCGTCAGGTGGCCCGTCGTCCGCGCGAAGCCGGCCATCTCGTCGGGGAGCGAGGCTTCGATGAGGACGGCGTCGATCTTCGGCCTGCGGTTCGCCGTCTCCCACAGCTCGTCGGTCGGCGCGGTGTCGGAGGTGAAGACGACCGTACTCGTGCCGTCGGTCACGATCAGCCCGACGGTCGGGACGGTGTGGTTGACGTAGACGGCCGTCATGCGCAGGTGCGCGACCGCGAACTCCTCGTCGGGCCGGATCGGCACGTACTCCAGCACCTTCGTCCGCCCGTTGTGCAGCTCGAAGAAGTGCGGGTAGATGCTCCAGTTGAAAACGTCGCGCTCCAGCAGGAAGATGATCTCCTCCGGCGCGTGCACGCGCACCGGCTCCGTGAGGCTGGAGAAGAGGTCGTCGATGAAGATCGGCAGCGTGGCGACGTGATCCATGTGGGCGTGCGTGATGATCACGTCGCGCACGGCGGCGCGCTGCGGCGGCGTGAGGCCGATGGCGAGGCTGCCGGCGTCGACGGCGACGCGGTCGTCGATCAGGTAGGAGGTCAGGCGCTGCTCTTGCGAGACGCCGCCGCGCCCGTCGAACGTGCTGGGGAGCAGTTGAATCTTCATCCGGGTCGCGCGCGGGTTGTCACTGATCGGCCGCGTCGTCGTCGTCGAGGCGGTAGGCGTGGGCGGCGACCACCTGCCAGCCGCCTTCCTGCTGGACGTAGATGCTGCTGAAGTGGTAGCTGCCGCCGATGTCGCGCCCCTTGTAGCGGCCGCGGACGAGGTCGTGACCGATGGCGTGCGCGGTGTTGTTGACGACCGTCACCTTCCGCACGCGGCGCTCGTAGGCTTCGAGCGCCAGCTCGCCCGACGCGAGGGCCTCGATCAACTGCGCCTTGTCGAAGGCGCGGCCGAGCGAGCGCGTGAACTGAAAGTCGCGGGGGAGGACGCGGTCGAGCGTGGCGAGGTCGCGCTCGACGTAGGCGCGGACGCGCTCGCGCTCAAGGCGGGAGACGGCCTCTTCGTCCGTCCCGCCGGGGGCGTCGCCCCGCGCCGCTTCTCGATCTGAAGTCATAAGGTTTCGCCGGCCGCTCGTGAAGTGGCGCAAGCCCGCCGCCGCGGCCGGGCGTGGCCGGCATTCTATTAACGGGCGGGGGAGAATACAAGGTTTACTCGCGGCGAGGCGGCGGGCGGCGCGGGCGGCGGCTGCTCAGGCGAGCGCGCCGCCGCCCAAGAAGTTTTCGCGGACGTAGGCGACGGTCTCGTGCAGCGTCTCCTGTGGGTCGCGCGGGCGGAAAGAGAGCTCGCGCGCGGCCTTCGTGCAGTCAACGTACCAGAAGTGCTCGGCCATCTCGATCTCGGCCGGCTCGACGGGCGGCGCGAGCTTCCAGTGGCGGTAGAGCGCGCTCAGGCCGCGCGCGCCCGCGACGGCGAGGCCCGACGGGAGCGAGAGGCGCGGGGCCGCCGTCTTGGTCAGGCGTTCGAGGCGGCCGAAGAACTTCTCGAACGTCCAGTTGGCCGCGCCGAGCAGGTACCGCTCGCCGTGCCGGCCGCGCCGCATG
>DATCVD010000311.1:0-3300 GCA_036567125.1 Pyrinomonadaceae bacterium
CCGCGCGCGCACGCACTGGCCGAAGCCCGGCCCCCTGCCGCCCGACTCCGCCGTGCAAGCTTCGAACATCGCGGCGCACGCCGCGTCGCACGCCAGACACTCCTCGGTCGGATCGTCCGGCAAAGGCCGCTGCGCCACGACCGGCGGCGGCGAGAACTGTGTGATCAGCGCCGCCAGCGCGACGGCGAGCGAGAGCGAGAAGTGAACGAGTCTCTTCCTCATGTCGGGTTAACCCTCATCCGTTGGTTTCGCGGGCCGGGCGGGCCGGCCGCGACGCGCCAGAGAATTCTTCGGGAGGGGCAAGAGAAATCGCGTACTGCTTCGGGGAGGATCGCGTGGGGCTATCTCAGACTATTTAACGGCCGCCGGCGGTGTCAACACGTTTCTCCGCCGCCGGTCAGGACGAATGAACGGATCAGTCAGGATGGCTTCGAATCAGTCAAGATGGCTCATGGAGCCACGGCCGGCGGGGCGGGCGACGGAGACGTAGAGGGTGATGAATGATGAACGCGGGATGGTGCGGTGGAAACAGAATTCGGGGGCCAGAAGTCGGAAGCCGGAACGAGCGGCCGTAACCGTCTTCATTCCGGCTTCCGACTTCAGGCCATTCGATTCTCATCCGTCACGGCCGCGCGCGACGGCGCCGCGCCGCGCCGGCCGCGCCGGCCAAGCCCGTGCCGAGCAGGATCAACGTCGCCGGCTCTGGGACGGGCGAAGAGACGAGCGCGGAGAGTCTCGTGACGCCGCCCGTGGCGTTCGGGTCGAGGAAGAGCGTGTTGCCGAACGTCAGGTTGGCGAGGTCGTAGCGGACGTTGGCGATCAGCAGGGACGTTTGATCGAAGATGACGCGCACGTCGCTGCCGTTAATGACGACCGTCCCCGTCAGCGTCGAGGTGAACGTGCCCGTGCCCGCGGACGGGGCTGACTGCGTGATGCGGAGCACGAACGGCGTCGGCCCGAAGGTGCCGCCCCCGAGGGGCGACGTGGTGATGAGGAAGGTGCCGAGATCGACGGCGGTGAAGCCGCTCGGCGTGCCGGTGTCGACCGTCGTCGCCTGCTGGCCGATGAAGGTCAGGAACGGCGCGCCCGTGGAGCTGACGGCCGTCGCCGGGGCGGTCGGCGTGCAGCCCACGCCGAAGCAACTGGTGGTTAGGAAGGTGACCTGATCGGCGCGCGCGACCGTCTGCGCGGCGGCGATGAAGGCGAGGAGGGCGAAGCCCGTGACGAGCGGCTTGAGCGGCGAAGCGAGTCGGAGCATGTGGATACCTCCATGGGGGCAAACTCTTCGGGCCGGCTTCCGCGCGAGGCAATAGGGAGAGGACGCTGAGCGCGCGGCGGCGGGGCAATCGCCGTCGCGCCGAAGTGATCTTCCGCAGACTGACCTCCCGGCCCGCGCGCCCGCACGGGCAGGCCGCACTCTGGTCGGGTCGTTTAAGGTGAGGAAAGTGGCAATCGGGGGGCCGTTTCAGATAATTGTTCGGGGGCGTCGCCGCCCGACAAACGGCGAGGGCGGATCAGCCCCGAAGCCGATCCGCCCTTCCTTCGCTGAACTCCCACGCGGGGCCGCCCGGCCCGTCGCGCCGCCGCTACTACTGCGGCGGCGGCGAGAAGCCGGTGAGCGGGTTGCCGTAGAAGGCGTCGGTCTTCCACGCCGCGCGATCCCACTGGCCGTCCTGATCGCCGATGATCGTAACCGGCACGACGACGACGTTGCTGCCGAGCTTGTTGGCCGCGGCGATGCCGTTGTCGAACTTGCCGTCGGGGCCGACCGTGAACTTGATCGAGCGCGCCAGCTTGTTGTTCCACAGCACCTTCAGCTCGTACTCGCCGGGGTTCTCGGTGACGACGTGGAGCGGCCCGAACATGCCGGCCGCATCCTTCGCCTTGTCGAAGGTGCGCAGGTTCGGGAAGTCGCACTCGATGAGCGCCCACTTCGCCTTCTGCGGGATGTTGTCGGCGACGTAGTGCGTCGTGTTGTTGTCAATGATGGACTCGCACGAGGCGCGGCCGACCTCCTCCCCCCCGTACATCTTCTTGCCGATCTCCTTGCCGTTCAGAAAAATGTGCGGCTTGAAGTTGTAGGCGTCGCCGCGCACCCAGAATGCGACGTGGAAGTTCGGCCGATCCCAGCCCTTGAGGTCTTCGGCCGACGAGTAGACGTAGCCGATGGGCATGTTCCAGTCGTGGTTGACGAAGTAGACGAACTTCTTGACGGCCTTCGGGCCGTGCTCGTTCGAGAGCGCCTTCTCGACCTTCGCCTTCCCCGTAAAGAGCGTCGTGTCGGTTCCGGCCAGCTCGTTCCGCAGCTTGATCGCGAAGCTGACGGGGCCGGTGTAGAGCGAGGACTTGGCCTCGCCGATGTCGCGCCCGCCGCACTCCTTGACCTGCCACCAGCGGCCGGCCGGCGTCTCCTCGGTCACGCAGTCGAACTTCACCCACACCCCGCCCGTCGGCAGCGAGAACTCCGTGTAGAGCTGGCCGCCGCTGGGGATCGGGCCGTTAACGCGGAACCGGATTCTGGGGAGCCAGCTCCACTCGTCGTAATTGCCTTTGTAGGAGTTGACCGTGAACGGGGTCACTTGGACGGAGTCTTTGGCGATGGTCGGCTGATCCTGCGCGGCCACCCTCGTCGCGCTGAGCAGGGCGACGGCGCATAGCGCCGAGAGTGTGAAAGCTAGTGCGTACGCAAGTCTATTTCTCAAGACACACCTCCCTGTTTTTCATGGTTAACTTGGTTGAGCTTCACGTCTTGCCGCGCCCGAATGAGGAGGGGATGCGCCGGGCGACTCGTGTGGTCGCGCACTCTATAACGAAACGGGGGGCGGGGCAAGGGGCGGCGCGGCGCGCGTGGCCGGCCCCGATTTTCGCGCGACGGACGCCGCGCGGTGTGTTAATTTTTCGCGGGGCAACATCTGAGCCGCGCGCGGCGTTCAGTCTTACGCGCGCCCCTCGACCCCAGACGACGCGCGCAGGAGGTCTCGACGCGATGCAGCCTCGCCAAGCCGGCCGTTCGGGCCACGAAGTGAGCCGCGAGTTCGCGGGGCTGGTGCTGAGCGAGTCGGCCTACCCCGGCGGCTTGCGCCAGCCGCGCCACGAGCACGAGCCGGCCAGCTTCAGCCTCGTCCTCGAAGGCGGCTACCGCGAGACGGTCGGGCAGAAGACTTTCGACTGCCGCCCCGCGACGGTCGTCTTCCGCCCGCCCGCCGAGTCGCACTCGGTCGCCTTCGCCGACGCGCCCGTCCGCATCTTCCGCCTCGACCTCGGCGCGCCGTGGCTCGAACGGCTCGGCGTCACGCCGGC
>DATCVD010000312.1:0-5446 GCA_036567125.1 Pyrinomonadaceae bacterium
CGGCCGGCGCGCAGATTCACGCGGCGCAAAAAAAGCGGAGCGCGCCGCGTTCGGGGTTATTCCGAGCGCGGCGCGCGGTTGGTTCGCCCGCGGCCCGCTACCTGCCGTCGTCTTTATTGTAGGTGGTCGTGCCGCTGAGCGTCAGAGTCCCCGACCCGGTCTTCGTCAGCCCGCCCTTGACCTTCTTCATGTCGGCCGCGCTCAGCTTCTTCTCCTTCTTCGGCAGGTCTTTGACCTGCGCGCGCTTCTTTCCGCTCTTCGTGTTTGCCACGGCGTTCCTCTCCTTCGGTGTGACGGGCGCGGCGTGTCGCGCCCCGGCGGCCGACCGGACTGACTTCCGGCCGCGCCGCTCATTTAAAGGCTGCGAGGTTGAACGCAAAGGGGATCGGGGGAACGCAATATACTACGACTCGCCGCCGCCGCCGCGCGCGGTCGGCCGGCTTGACGGCTCGCGTGAAGGACTACGGTTTGGGCGCGCCCGGCTTTGCTTCCTGTAGGGCTAAAAACTGCATCCCGCCCTTGAGCTTCTTCATGTCCCCCGCGCCCAACTCCCGATCCTCGCGGGGCAGGTCTTTGACCTGCGTGCGGCGTTTAGTCTTCTTCTCGTCCTGCGTCTTCTTCGTCACCGCGGTTTCCTCTTTCGGGTCGGACTTTCGACGGCCCTCCCTCCCGCCCGCCGCTACCCCTTCGGCTTGTTGGCTATAATCCCGTCCATGATGTTGTGCAGCAAGCCGCCCTTCACCTTCTTCTGCTCGTCCTTGGAAAGCTCCTGCTCCTTCTTCGGCAGGTCTTTGACCTGCGTGCGCCTCGGCCGGTTCTTCGACTCTTTCTCATTCTTCGCCACGACGTTTCTCCTCCTTCGCGTTGTTAGCCCCCGGCCTACCTCGCCGGCTTGTTGGCGTAGATGTCCAGAGAGACGGCGGTGCCCGCGCCCCCCTTCACGCTCTTCTGCTCTTCCTTGCTCAGCTTTTTTCCTCCTTCGGCGGATCACCCGCCTTGATCTTGCGCGCTTTGTTCTCGTCAGCCGTTAACCGCCTCCCGCGCGGGTCGCCGGACATTACGGATTCACCGGCCGCGCGGATTCGCGCGCGGCCTTAGCCTTCGAGTTGCTGGCCGTTCAGGTAGTAGTACATGCCCTTCTCCTCCATCAAACTGTAGTGCGTGCCGACCTCGACGATCGCGCCCCTGTCCATGACGACGATCAGGTCGGCGTTGCGCACGGTCGAGAGGCGGTGCGCGATGATGAAGGTCGTGCGGTCTTTCAGGATTTGATCGAGGTTCTGCTGGATGGCGCGCTCCGACTCGGTGTCGAGCGCGCTCGTCGCCTCGTCGAAGATGAGGACGCGCGGCTGCTTGAACAGGGCGCGCGCGATGGCGATGCGCTGCTTCTGCCCGCCCGACAGGCTCTGCCCGCGCTCGCCGATCATCGTCTCGTAGCCGAGCGGCAGCTCCGAGATGAAGTCGTGCGCGCCGGCGAGCATCGCCGCGCCGACCACGCGTTCGAGCGGCGCTTCCGGGTCGCCGAAGGCGACGTTCTCGCGGATCGTGCCGCTGAAGAGGAAAATCTCCTGCGGCACGACGCCGATCTGCTCGCGCAGGCTGGAGATCGAGACCTGCTTGAGATCGTAGCCGTCGAGCAGCACGCGCCCCTCGTTCGGCTCGTGCAGCCTGAGCAGCATGTTGGCGAAGGTCGACTTCCCCGAGCCGCTCCGTCCGACGAGCGCGACCGTCTGACCGGGGTAGATTTCGAGGCTGACGTTTTGCAGCGCGTTCTTGTCGGGGCGCGTCGGGTAGCGGAACGTCACGTTCTCGAACTTGATGTGCCCGCGCGCGCGCGGCAGCCGGATCAGGTTCGCCGCCCCGGCCTGCTCTTCCGGCTTCGCGTCGAACACCTCGTTCAGGCGTTCGAGCGCGACGTTGACCTCCTGAAACTCGCGCCACAGATCGATGAGGCTGAGGACTGGCCGCGTCACGTTGCCGACGAGCAGGTTGAAGGCGACGAGCTGGCCGACCGACAGCTCGCCGTCGATGACGAGGTGCGCGCCGTACCAGAAGAGGATGATCGTGTTCAGGGTTTGCAGGACGTTGCCGATGGAGTTGGCCGCCATCCCCGTCAGCGCGGCGCGGAACTCGACGTTGAGCGACCGCACGATCAGCCCTTCGAGCTTCCAGCGCACGCGCCGCTCGGTCGCCGTCGCCTTGACCGTCCCCACCCCCGTCACCGACTCGACCATGTGCGAGTCGGCCTCCGCCGCTTTGTTGAAGGTCTCGCGGTACTGCCGTTTCAAGATCGGCGTCATGCCGAGCGTGAGCAGGGCGTAGCCGGGCATGAAGGCGAGCGCGACGAGCGTGAGCTTCGCGTTGTAGTACATCATCAGCGCGAGGTAGACGACGACCATCAGGCAGTCGAGGACGACGGAGAGGGCGCGGCCCGTGAGGAAGTGGCGGATGCGCGCGTTGTCGTTGAAGCGCTTGATAATGTCGCCGACCTTGCGCTCCTCGAAGTAGCGCATCGGGAGGCTCAGGATGTGGCGGTAGAAGTCCACGACCATCTGCATGTCCACGCGGCGCGTGGTGTGGACGAGCAGGTAGTAGCGGAGCGCCGAGGTCGCGGTCTGGAAGACGGCGACGAGGAGCATCCCGGCGAGCAGCATGTTCAAGACCGAGACGCTCTTGTGGACGAGCACCCTGTCCACGATGACCTGCGTGAAGATCGGCGTGGCGAGTCCGAACATTTGCAGCAGGAGCGAGGCGACGAAGATTTCGAAGAGCAGCCGGCGGTAGGGCTTTAAGAGCGGCAGGAAGCGGCCGAAGGTCGTCTTCGACTCCTCGACGCCTTCGAGCCGCGGCGTCGGGCTGAGCAGCAGCAGGTAGCCCGTCCAGCCCTTGTCGAACTCCTCGCGCGACAGTCTGCGGCGGCCGATGGCCGGGTCGGCGACGACGACCGAGTCGGCGTTCGCCTCGTAAAGAACGACGTAGTGGTAGCCCTCCCAGTGCGCGATGGCCGGCAGCCCGACCTTCGCCAGATGCTCGTACGGGGCGCGGATGCCGCGCGCGTGGAAGCCCAGACGCTCCGCGCCCTCGGCGACGCTGTGCAGCGTCGCGCCCTCGCGGCTGACGTTGACGAGATCGCGCAGGCGGTTGATCGAGACGTGCTTGCCGTAGTAGCGCAGGATCATCGCCACGCAGGCCGCGCCGCAGTCCATCTCGGAGAGTTGCAGGAGCGCGGGATACCGGCGCGCGCGGCGCGGGCGGTAGCCGTTCGCGTCCTCGGCGGCTTCGACTGCTTCGGGCAGTTCTTCGGTCTCGGACGGGAACTGTTCGGCGGCGGCGGCCGGCGGGGCGTTCAGGGCCTCGCGGCTGTAGCCGGCGGCCATCTGGACGATCGACTCCCTGACCTTCGGCGCGGCGGCGATGATGCGCTCGAAGTCGGCCTTCTCCAGACGGAAGACCGACGCCGGCTCCGTTGCGACGACGCTCGCGGCGCGCGCTTGGCCCGTCAGCAAGGCCAGCTCGCCGAAGGCGTCGCCCGCCTTGAGCCGCTTCAAGACCTTGCCGCCGTCCGACTCTTTGACGACCTCGGCCGCGCCGTCGCGCAGGACGAAGAAGGCGTCGCCGGCCTCGCCCTCGCGGATGATCGCTTGGCCCGCGCCGAACTCGACGATCCTCATCGCCGAGAGTAGGTCGCGTATCTCGGCCGGCTTGAGCGGCGAGAAGACGGTGCAGAGCTTGAGGAAGTTGCGGATCGAGATTTCGGAGATGTAGGTGCGGAAGTAGTCGTCGAGTTCGGGCCGCTGTTCGAGCAGTTGGTGGAAGTCTTCGCGGCCGAGGCGCAGCACGGTGAGGTCGCTGGCGGCGCGGACGGTGAAGTGTCGCCGCGAGTCGGTCAACAGCCCCTGCTCGCCGAAGTAGTTGCCGCGCGTGAGCATCCCGACCGTCGTCTCCGTCCCGTTGTTCGTGGCGACGACGCGGGCGCGGCCCGAATAGACGAGGTAAAAAGCGTCGGCCGCCTCGCCCGCGCGGCAGACGGGCTGGCCGAGCGCGTAGTGGGCGAGCGTGACGCGGTCGGCGAAGTGCGCGAGGTCGTCCTCGGAGAGGACGGAGAGGAGCGCGGCCTCCTTGAGCAAGCCTTTGAGTTCGGTCAGATCCACTTGCGGGCTTCACCTCCCTCGCGCGCCGCCGGCCGCGACTCGCTGGAAGAACTCGGCGTGGCGCGGGAGCGTGCGGTCGAGGCCGTAGCGTTCGCGCACCAGCCCGGCTCCCGCGAGCGCGAGCGGCCGGAAGGCTCGCGGGTCGCGCAGCACCGCGAGCGCCTGCCGCGCAAGACCGTCCACGTCGTAAAAGTCGGCCAGCAGCCCCGTCACGCCGTGGGTGATGACCTCGCGCACGGGCGCGGTGTCGGACGCGAGCACCACGCACTCGCACGCCAGCGCGTCGAACAGCGACCACGACAGCACGAACGGCACGCTCAGGTAGACGTGCAGGTCGCTCAGGGACAGCAACTCGGACAACCGCTCCGGCGCGATCTGCCCCGTGAAGCAGAACCGCGAGAGATCGTAGTCGCCGCCCCGGAGGACGTGCGCGCGGAACGATTCCGCCTGAATGAAACGGCGGTCGGGGCCGTAATAGATTTCGTCGCCGCCGACCACGACGAACAGCACGTCGGGGTGCGCCTCGTAGATGCGGCGCGCGACGCGCATGAAGATGTCGAAGCCGCGCATCGCTTCGAGGCCGCGCGCGACGTAGGTGACGACGCGCGTGTCGGCCGCCACGGCGCGCCCGCCGATCCGGCGCGGGACGTTTTCCCGCCGCCGCCAGAGGCGCGTGTCCACGCCGTCGAAGATCACTTCGAGCTTCGGCCGGTACTCGGCGGGGAAGCGCGTGCGCTGCCACTCGGTCGGGCAGTAGCCGGCGTCGCAGTTGTCGAGATCGAGCAGGAAGACGGCGTTGCGCGCGCGGGCGCGCAAGGCGTCCCCGGGCGCGGGCGGGAACTCGGGGCGGAAATCGAGGTCGCTCGCGCGCGTGTGGTAGAAGTACTCGAAGTAGTTGACGACGGGGCAGCCGTACAGCTCGCGCAGGAAGAAGGTCGAGCCGAGGCCGCTGTGGCCGACCACCAAGTCGGGCGCGTCGCGGAGTTGGCGCGCGCACGCCTCGTAAACCGCGTGGGCGTGCCAGACGGCGTTCTCGAACGTGCGGCTGCAATAGTGCGTCGCGGCGGTCGCGCTGCCTTCGGGGCGGTACTGGATGAGGCGCACGCCGCCGTCCTCGCCCGCGGGCAGTTGCGAGACGAAGTCGCAGCGCCAGCCGAGATCGGAGACGAGGCGGCGGGCGACGTGGCCGAACTGTGCGGGGTAATCCTGATGGACGAAGAGGACGCGCATCTGCACACGGCGCGCGGGCCGACTCGACGCCGGAAGTCGTGCGCGCCCGCGCGCCGGGCGAACGC
>DATCVD010000313.1:0-7052 GCA_036567125.1 Pyrinomonadaceae bacterium
CGCAAACTTCCTGCCGACACGCGCGCCCGACGGCGCGACGAAAACTTCCTCCGAGCTGCGCCGCCTGCGCCCGCCCCGCGCGCCTCCGTCCCGCCGCGCCGGCCTTTCCGCCTAAACACCAACACAGGGATTCCCGCCACCGACCGCGCGCCGTCCGCCCGCACTTGAGGCCCGCGCGGGCCGCGGCATTCCTGTCAAGAGAGGCTTCGACCTCTCAGCCCGCGCGGCCGTCGTGCGCGCGCGACCATCGCGTCGCCGCGGCGGCACGGCTCGACGGCCGTGCGCGGAGTCGGGTTGCGTCGCCGCGTGTGAACTCAGGAGGTTTCCGCCATGTCGTCCAAGGGGATTAGCAGATCGTTGGCATCATTTTTACGGATCGCGTCGCTCGCGCTCCTCGTCGCGTCGGGCGGCGGCCCGCGGCCCGCGCTCGCGCAGCAGAACGTAACTTCCGCGGCCGTCGGCGGGCGCGTCGAGGACGAGGACGGCGCGGCCCTGCCCGGCGTCAACGTCACGGCGACGAACGTCGGGACGAATCAGAACCGCTCCGCCGTCTCGGACGAGGAGGGCCGCTACAAGTTCTCCTACCTGCCCGTCGGGACTTACCGCCTCGCGGCCGAGAAGTCCGGCTTCGCGGCGCAGAGCCGCCAGCTCACGCTCACCGTCGGGCAGGCGCTCGACGTTCCGCTCCGGCTCTCGGTGGCCGGCGTCGCGGAGAGCGTACAGGTCGGCTACGCGGACGGGCCCGTCGTCGAGACGGCGCGCACGCAGATCGCGGAGACGGTCGTGACGAGTGAGGTGGACAGCCTGCCGCTGAACGGGCGCAACTACCTCGACCTCGCGGCCCTGACGCCGGGCGTGGCGCGCACCAACCCCGTCGCCAACCAGCGCTTCCCCGAGACCTCGGCCGTCGCCGGCACGGGCCTCTCCGTCACGGGCCAGCGGTTCATCAACAACGGCTTCGTCGTCGACGGACTCTCGTCGAACGACGACGCGGCCGATCTCGCCGGCACGTTCTACAGCCAAGAGGTGATTCGGGAATTTGAGGTGATCACTTCGGGCGGCATCGCCGAGTTCGGCCGCGCGTCGGGCGGCGTCGTCAACATCGTCACGCGCTCGGGGACGAACGACTTCGGCGGGCGCATCTACGGCTTCCTGCGCAACCAGCGGCTCGACGCGCGCAACCCGCTCGCGCCCGCGAAAGACCCGCTGACGCAGGCGCAGTACGGCGCTTCCCTCGCCGGCCCCGTCAGGCGCGACCGCACCTTCTTCTTCACGAACTTCGAGCAGACGCGCCGCAACGACGCGGCCGTGATCACCGTCTCGCCGGCCAACGTCGCGGCCGTCAACGCGCGCCTCGACGAGAGCAACTACGCCGGCCCGCGCCTTTCGACCGGCGTCGTGCCGACGGGCTTCGACACGACCAACTTCCTCTTCCGCCTCGATCACCTCGCCGGCCAGTCGAACCAGTTGACGGCCCGCTACAACCTCTACGACATCACGAGCCTCAACGCGCGCAACGTCGGCGGCCTGAACGCAGTGAGCCGCGGCACGGCGCTCGCGGATCGCGATCAGACCGCGGCCGGCTCGCTCGTCTCGACGCTCTCGCCGCGCGCCATCAACGAGGCGCGCTTCCAGTACACGCGCAGCCGCCTCAGTGCGCCCGCGAACGATGAGCGGGGGCCGGCCGTCAACATCGCGGGCGTCGCCAACTTCGGCACGGCCACCTTCTCGCCGACCGCGCGCGCGCTCGACACCTTCGAGGCGGTCAACAACCTGACGACGCAGCGCGGCGCGCACTCGCTCAAGGCGGGCGCGAGCTTCCTGCTCAACCGCCTCGACATCACCTTCCCCGGCGCGTTGCAGGGCGTGTACACCTTCTCGTCGCTCGCCAACTTTCAGGCCGGGCGCTACGCCACCTTCCAGCAGGCGTTCGGCGCGGTGGATCAGTTCCAGTCGAACCCGAACGTCGGCTCGTTCGCGCAGGACGAGTGGAAGCCGCGCCGCGACCTGACCGTCAATCTGGGCCTGCGCTACGACGCGCAACTGCTGCCCGACCCCGTCCGGGTGGACGGCAACAACTTCGCGCCGCGCGCGGGCTTGGCCTACTCGCCCGACTTCCTCGGCCGCGACCGCCGGACGGTCGTGCGCGCCAGCTACGGCGTCTTCTTCGACCGCATCCCGCTGCGCGCCACCTCGAACGCCCTGCAGCGCGACGGCTCGAAGTACCGCACGGCCGTCCTCTCCTTCGGCCAAGCCGGCGCTCCCGTGTTCCCCGCAGTGCTCGCCGAGTTCCCGTCCGATCTGCTCGTCAGCGTCACGACCATCGACCCGGAGATCGAGAACGCCTACAGCCAGCAGGCGAGTTTGCAGGTCGAGCGCGAACTGTCGGGCGCGATGTCGCTCTCGGTCGGCTACCTGCGCGTGAGGGCCGCGCACGTCATCCTCTCCAGAAACGTCAACGTGCCGCGCTCCCCCGCCTCGGCCCGCGTCCCGAACCTCGGCCGCCCCGACCCGCGCTTCGCCAACGTCTCGCGCTTCGAGTCGTCGGGCGACTCGCGCTACGACGGGATGCTCGTCTCCTTCCGCGCGCGCTTCAGCCGGTGGGCGCAAACGCGCGCGAGCTACACGCTCTCGAAGACGATAGACAACGTCGGCAACGCCTTCTTCTTCACCCCACAGGACAACGCGAACCTGCGCGCCGAGCGCGGACTGGCCGACAACGACCAGCGCCACCGCCTCGCCCTGAGCGGCTCGTTCGAGGCCCCGGCGGCCGGGGGCGACGAGTCGCCGCTGCGCCGCTCAATCGCCGGCTTCCAGTTGAGCTACATCTTCCAGTACGGCTCAAGGCTTCCGTTCAACGTCGTGACCGGCACGGATCGCAACAACGACACGAACGTCAACGACCGGCCCGCCGGGCTTGGCCGCAACACCGGCCGCGGCTTCGACTACGCCTCGCTCGACCTGCGCCTCGCGCGGCGCTTCCGCGTGGGCGAGGACCGCAGCGTCGAGACGATAGTCGAGGGCTTCAACGTGCTCAACCGCGCGAACCTGCAACTGCCCAACAACACCTTCGGCGCCGGCGTGACGCCGCTCGCCAGCTTCGGGCGGCCGACCGCGGCCGACAACCCGCGCCAGATTCAGTTCGGCCTGCGGCTCAACTTCTGAGACGCGCGCGGACGCAAGAAGGAGTGACGACGAGAAAGGGGCAGGCCGGTAGAAAGCGCGCGCCGGCGGAGTGGCCGGCGAAGTGAGGCGTCGGTAGGGAGGCGGGCGGCGGGTGCCTCGCTCGAACGCCTACGCGCCCCGCTTCCCCGGCCCCCACAGCGCGCGGCCCGGCTTCGAGCCGGTGTGCTCGCCGTCGCGCAAGACCTGCACGCCGTTGACGAAGACGTGGCGGACGCCGACCGCGTACTGGTGCGGCCGCTCGAAGGTGGCGCGGTCGCCTATCGTCGCCGGATCGAAGACGACCACGTCGGCGAACATGCCGGGCCGCAAGTACCCGCGACCCGTCAGGCCGAGGTTCGTCGCGGGCAGGCCCGACAGCCGGCGCACGGCGTCGGCGAGCGTGATGACTTTCTGTTCGCGGACGTAGTGCCCCAGCAGGCGCGCGAAGTTGCCGTAGGCGCGCGGGTGCGTGGAGGATTTGAGGAAGACGCCTTCGGTCGCCATCGAGGCGGCGTCCGATCCCAAAGAGACCCACGGCTGCCGCAGTTGCTTCCTGATGTTCTCCTCCGACATCAGGAAGTAGACGGCGTCCACCCGCGTGCGATCTTCGAGCATCAGATCGACGATTGCGTCTTCCGGCGACGTGCCGCGCATCCGTGCGACCTCGGCAAGCGTCTTGCCCGTCAGCGGCTTGAGCCGTTCGTTCTTGAAGCCGACGAGCAGCACGCGCTCGGGCGAGCCGGCCGCCAGATACAGGTTCTCCCACTCGTCGGTCGGCGTGCGGACGGCTTCGACGATCTTCCGGCGCGCGGCCGGGTCTTGCAGGCGTTTGAACAGCTCCTCGTAGCCTCCGTCCAAGGCCCACGGCGGGAGCGCGGCGTTCAGGCCCGTCGAGCCGGCCGGGTACATGTACATGTCGGCCGTGATCTTCAGCCCCGCGCGGCGCGCGTCGTTGATCATCTTGAGGACGCGATCCATCTTCGGCCAGTTCTCGCGGCCCGCCGCCTTCAGGTGGTAAATCTCCGCCGGGACATTCGCCTCGCGGCTGATGCGGATCAACTCCGCGACCGCCTCCTCCAGCTTGTTGCCCTCGCTCCGCATGTGCGAGATGTACTTGCCCCGGTACTCCGCCGCGACCTTGCACAGCTCGATCAACTCCTCGGTCTTCGCGTAGAACGCGGGCGCGTAGATCAGAGACGAGCCGACGCCGAGCGCGCCGGCCTCCATCTCGCGGCGCACGAGTTCCTTCATCTGCTCAAGCTGCGCCGGGGTGGGCTGCACGTCCTTCTCGCCGAGCACGTGCACGCGGATCGTCGTCGCGCCGACGAACGAGGCGACGTTCTGCGAGACGCCGCGCCGTTCGAGGTGACGGAGGTATTCGGCGAGCGTCGTCCACCCCACGTCGAACTTCCAGTCGCCCTGCTCCGCGATCATCTGCCGCTTCATCTCGCTGTTGAGCGGCCCCATCGACCAGCCCTCGCCCATGATCTGCGTCGTCACGCCCTGCTTCAACTCGCCCAGCGAGCGCGGATCGATGAGCAGACTCTCGGTTGACCACGACAGCATGTTGATGAAGCCGGGCGCGACGGCCAGCCCCCGCGCGTCCGCCTCGACGCGCCCGCGCTCGCGCGCGAGGTTGCCGACGGCCGCGATGCGATCACCTCTGATGCCAACGTCCGCGCGCCTTCCGGGCCGCCCAGTGCCGTCGTAGACCGTCCCGTTGCGGATGATGACGTCGAACCCGCGCGGCACTTGCGCGGCGGCGGGGGCGGCGAGCGACGCGAGCGCGGCGAGCAGGGCGAGGAGCGGGCGGCAGACTCTGTTCATCTCGATCTCCGTGTCGGTTTGGGGAGGCCGCGAGGAAGGCGCGCGGCGTCGGCGCGAGACTGTAGCACAGATTCGGTGGCCGGTGGTCGGTGGTCGGTTGTTCGTGCTTTGCGATCTCGACGCGCCCGCGCCGTGACTTGAAAGCCGACGCGGCGCGCGCAACGGAGAACCGGCCACGGACGGCTGACAAGCCTTCAATTAACTGACCAACGGCCGCCGGCCGCCGGCCGCCGGCAATCCTTCCGTTCTTGGTAAGTTTCCGCCGCAGGTCTTAAGATGGCCGGCACGGTTGCGAGGCGTAAAAAACAGTTCGGGCGGGGGGGTCGGATGAAAGTGTCCGTGGCGGGTAGGAAGTTGGCGGCGGCCGCGCTCGCGGCGTCGCTGCTGCTCACGCAAGCGGCTTGCGGCCGCCTGTTCTCCGGCGGCGAGACCGAGACGGGCGCGCGCCCCGCCCCGCACTTCGAGCCGGGCTTCAACCTGTTCACGCCCGAGCAAGACGTGGAACTCGGCCGCCGCTCGGCCGCCGAGATCGCCCAACAGGTTCCGCTGCTGCGCGACGAGCAGACGCTCCGCTACGTCCGCCAACTCGGCGCGCGCATCGCCGCGCACGCGCCGGGCGAGAAGTTCCCCTACCAGTTCAACGTCATCGCCGCGCGCGAGCTGAACGCGTTCGCCCTGCCCGGCGGCTTCATCTTCATCAACGCCGGCGCGATCACGGCCGCGAAGAACGAGGGCGAGCTGGCGAGCGTCGTCGCGCACGAGGTCATGCACGTCGCCCTGCGCCACGGGACGAATCAGGCGTCGAAGGCTTACGTGGCGCAGCGGGGCTTGGGCGTCGTCCGCGAGGTCTTCGGCGACGGCGAGTTGGGCGGGCTGGTCGAGTCCATCGGCGGGGCGGGCGCGAACGTGGTCTTCCTGCGCTTCGGCCGCACCGCCGAACGGCAGGCCGACCTCGAAGGGGCGCGCGTGATGGCCGAGGCCGGCTACGACCCGCGCGACATGGCGAGCTTCTTCCAGACGCTCGCCGCGCAGGACGGCCGCCGCGCGCCCGAATTTTTGAGCGACCACCCAGACCCCGGCAACCGCGTCGCGGCGATCAACGAGGCGCTCCCCTCGCTGCCCGTCAGCCGCGACGCCGTGCGCGACACGCGCGAGTTCGCGCAGGTGAAGGCGCGCCTGTCGGGACGCCGCTCCGCGGCCGGCGCGCTCTCTCCGACGGCCGAACCCGAACGGCGCGGCCCCGAAAACCCGAACGACATGGAGCCGGCCGCGCGCCCGGCCCGCCCCGCCGACACCTTCAACGAGTACGCCGCGCGCGACGGCTCCTTCCGACTCGAATACCCGGAGAACTGGGACGCGCTCGCCGCTTCGGACGACGACGCCAACCTGATCTTCGCGCCCGCGGGCGCTTACGGCCAACTGAATCAGTCGGTCGTCTGCACGCACGGGCTGTTCGTCGGCGCGGTCGCGGCGCAGGCCCCCGAGCTGCGCGCGGCCAACGAGGCGTTCGTCTCGCAGCAGCTCGCCACGAACGCCGACTTCCGCGTCGCGCGCCAGCCCGAGCGGATCACGCTCGCCGGCCGCGAAGCCTACGCGACGGTCGTCTCCGGCCCCTCGCCCGTCTCCGGCGTCCGCGAGATCGATCTCATCATCACGACGCAGACAGCCGACGGCCGCCTCTTCTACCTCATCACGATGGCCCCGGAGGACGAGTACGGGGCGTACCAGCCGACGTTCGAACGCATCATCAACAGCGTCCGCCTGGAACCCTGACGAGCCGAAAGCGTACCCCGCGTCGGGTCACGGAGGTTAAAGGATCGAAAGCGTCGCGGCCCGCGTGAGACTTAATCTCACGCGGGCCGCGACGCTTTCTGCGCCTCAAACGGGTTCGGGTTGCCGTGCTCAGTAGCGCGACGAGCGGCGGCGCTTGCGGATGCCGTAGGTATAGACGGCCGCGCCGCCGCCGCCCGCGGCCGCGCCGATCAGCGCGCCCTTCTTGCCGCCCCCCTCGCCTTCAGCGTCTCCCGCGGCCTGCACCAAGGAGCGGTCAAAACCCTGGA
>DATCVD010000314.1:0-3542 GCA_036567125.1 Pyrinomonadaceae bacterium
CCGCTTTCGACTCGCATGGGACTCCGCAACCTCTTCCGCCGCGACAAGGGCGACCCCGAGGCCGAGCGCCGCGCCGCGCTGCTGCGCGCGGGCCGCATCGCCGACGGCTCGATCCTCGACGTGGGCACGGACGAGGGCGGCAACGTCACGCACGTCTTCTACACCTACGACTTCAACGGCGTCGAGTACGAGTCCTCGCAGATGCTCGACGCCGAGCAGCTCGCGCGCCGCGAGGACTACTTCGCCGGCGCGCACTGCACCGTCCGCTTCGACCCGCGCCACCCCGCCAACTCCGTCGTCGTCTGACGGGCGGCCCGCCGCGTTAAGTTAAGAATCGTTTTAGGGGCCGGCCCGTTCAGCCCTTGACGCCCACGCGCTCGACGAGTTGCCGGAAGCGCGCGTCGTCGCGCAGCGCGTCGAAGACCGGCTCGACGGGGAGGAAGGCGAGGAAGCCGGCCCGCTCTTCGAGGGCGCGCTCCAGCCGTTCGAGCGCGGCGTCGCGCTCATTCAGGCCGAGGCGCGCGACGGCGAAGTAGTAGGCCGAGACGTACCTGCGCCGCGCGGTCTTCTCCAGCTCGGCGAGCGCGCGGCGCGCTTCCGTCTCGCGGCCCGCGCGCGCGTAGGCGTAGGCGAGGTGGGCGCGGAAGGTGAGGCCGCCGCCGGAAGTCTCCACGCCGCGCTCGAACGATTCGACCGCGCCCGCCGCGTCGCCGCTCTGCGCGAGCGCGAGTCCGATGATCCAGTGCGCGAAGGCGAACCGCGCGTCCATCTCCAGCGCCTTACGCCCCTGCGCGGCCGCCGCGTCGTACCGGCGCGCGAAGTAGTGCGCCCACCCCAAGTTGACTTCCGGGAACGGCGAGAGCGGATCGAGGCGGCGCGACTCCTCGCACTCGGCGACCGACTTCTCGGCCTGCGAGGTCGCGTTGTAGTAGAAGGCGAGGCCGTCGTGCGCGTTCGGGTGGTTGGGGTTGAGGCGGACGGCGCGGCGGAAGGCGCGGCGCGCGCCGTCCAGATCGTAGTCGTAGAGCAGCAGGGAGAAGCCGAGCGCGGTGTGCGCCTCGGCGAGCGACGGGTCGAGCGCGAGCGCCTTGCGCGCCGCGGCCTGCGCCTTCGGGTACTCGTCGCGCGGCGGCTGCTCGCCGGTCGACGAGGCGAGCAGGCCGTGCGCCTCGGCCAGACCCGAGTAGGCGAGCGCGTAGTTCGGATCGAGATCGATGGCGCGCTGGAAGCAGTCAATCCCCTTCCTGATCCAGTCGGCCGTCCGCTTGCTCGTGACGTAGTGGCGGCCCTGAAGGTAAGCGCGGTAGGCGTCCGTGTTTTCGGTGTAGCGCTTCGAGAGGCGGAGGCGCTCGTCGCCGGTGAGTTTGAGGCGCAGCTTCTCGCTGATGTCGCGCGAAATCTCCTCCTGCAAGGCGAAGATGTCGGCCGGCTCGCGCCGGTACTGCTCGCCCCACAGTTGCGACTCCTCCCGCACGTCGATCAGCTCCGCCCGGATGACGAGCCAGCCCCCCACCTCGGCGACCCGCCCCGTCAGCACCGCGCGCACGCCGAGCTGCCGCCCGACGCCGAGCGGATCGGCCGAGGCGGCGCGGTGGCGGAAGACGGTGCTGCGCGGCAGCACGCGCAGGCGCGGCAGCTGCGAGAGACTGTTGATGATGCCCTCGGTGATGCCGTCGGAGAGGTAGCCGGTCGTCGCCTCGCCGCCCTCGTTGGTGAACGGGAGGACGGCGAGCGAGTCGATGGCGCGCCGGCGCGCCGCGCGCCGACGCTGCGCCGGCATCGGCGCGGTGAGCGACGAGGAGGTGGCGGCCGCGTGCGCCGCCAGTTCGTCGGACAGCCCGCCGGTCTGCTGCGGCGCGCCGGTCGCATCTTCGGCGTAGAGCAGGCGCGTCTCGTCTTCCGGCGCGGCGGCGAGCGGCGCGCCGTCGTGGCGGCAGAAGCGGAGCGCGTCGTTCGCGTAGACGCGCGCGCACGTGGGGCAGGTTTTCATCGGGGACTCGCGTGCGAGCAGGCTCAGGCTGCGCGCCGAGCGCGCCCCATTCTAGCCGCGCGGCGCGTCCGTGTTGAAGTGGCGGCGCGTGTTCTCGTATGATGGCCCGGCCCGATCCGAAAATAATGTTTCGCAAAATTTTGATCGCCAACCGCGGCGAGATCGCCGTGCGCGTGCTGCGCGCGTGCCGCGAGCTGCGCGCCTCGCCCGTCGCCGTCTACTCGGAGGCCGACGCCGCGGCGCTGCACGTCCGCCTCGCCGACGAAGCCTACCTGCTCGGCCCCGCGCCTTCCGCGGAGAGTTACCTGCGGATTGATCGCATCATTGAGGTCGCACTCGGTTGCGGCGCGGAGGCGATCCACCCCGGCTACGGTTTCCTGTCGGAGAACGCGGAGTTCGCGCGCGCGTGCGAGCGCGCGGGGCTGGTCTTCATCGGCCCCCCGCCGGCGGCGATGGAGCTGATGGGATCGAAGACGAACGCGCGGCGGGCCGCGATTGACGCCGGCGCGCCGGTCGTGCCGGGGACGACCGAGCCGCTCCGGTCTTTCGACGACGCGCGCGAGACGGCCGCGCGGATCGGCTACCCCGTGATGCTCAAGGCCGCGGCCGGCGGCGGCGGCAAGGGGATGCGGCTCGTGGCCGGCGAGGCGGAGTTACAGTCGGCCTTCGACACGGCACGCTCGGAGGCCGGGGCCGCCTTCGGCGACTCGTCCGTCTATCTCGAAAAGGCGGTCGAGCGACCGCGCCACGTCGAGATACAGGTCTTCGCCGACCGGCACGGGAACTTCGTCCACTTGGGCGAGCGCGAGTGCTCGATCCAGCGGCGGCACCAGAAGGTGATCGAGGAATGCCCGTCGCCGATTGACGACGCGTCTCTGCGCGCGCGCATGGGCGAGGCCGCGTTGAAGATCGCGCGCGCGGCCGACTACGTTGGCGCGGGCACGGTCGAGTTTCTGGTCTCGGACGTGACGCGCGATTTTTACTTCCTTGAGATGAACACGCGCCTGCAAGTCGAGCACCCGGTCACCGAATTAGTCACGGGGATCGATCTCGTGCGCGAGCAGATCGCGGTCGCGGCCGGCGCGCGCCTCTCGTTCGCGCAAGAGGACGTGCGCTTCAACGGCCACGCCATCGAGTGCCGCGTCTACGCCGAAGACCCGGAGAACAACTTCATGCCGTCGCCCGGCCGCATCACGCACTTGCGCGTGCCGCAGGGGCCGGGCGTGCGCCACGACGGCGGCGTCTACGCGGGCGCGGAAGTCTCGATCTACTACGACCCGATGATCTCGAAGCTCGCCGTCTGGGGGCGCACGCGCGCGGAGGCCGTTGACCGCCTGCGCCGCGCGCTCGACGAGTACGCGGTCGGCGGCATTAATACCACGCTCCCCTTCTTCCGCGAGGTCGTGCGCGACGCGGAGTTCGTCGGGGGCCGCCTCGACACCGGCTTCATCCCGCGCTTCTTCGCGCGGCGCGACGCCGCGCGCGCCGAATCAACGGGGGACGCGGAGCAGGAGACGACCGCGCGCGACCTCGCCGTCATCGCCGCCGCGCT
>DATCVD010000315.1:0-5777 GCA_036567125.1 Pyrinomonadaceae bacterium
CGTCGTCGGCCCGCTCGTCGGCGGCTGGCTCATCGGCAGCGCGTCGGCCTCGTCCGCGGCGGCCGTGGACGACCGCAGCATCCTCGTCACCTTCTGGACGGCCGGCGCGATCACCCTCGCCGCGCTTCTGCTCGCCGCCCGGCTCGCTAAAACCACGGAGGTCGGAGGTCGGAGGTTGGAGGTCAGCGAAGACGGAATCAGAACCAACCCTTAACCTCTAAGCTCTAACCTCTAACCTCTGGCCTCTGGCCCCTTAGCCTTTGCCTTGAAGCGGCCCGTCAACAAGTCGCTCCGTGAGTACGCGCGCGGCGTGGCGGGCGGGCTGCTGTTCAGCCTGCCGCTGCTCTACACGATGGAGGTCTGGTGGGCCGGTTTTACGACGCACCCGTGGCGGCTCGCCGCCTACGTCGCCGCCACCTTCGTCCTGCTGCTCGGCTACAACGAGTTCGTCGGCCTGCGCCGCGACGCCTCTTTCGCCGAAGTCGTCATCGACTCGGTGGAGGAGTTGGGGATCGGCTTCGTCGTCGCGGCCGTCGTGCTGTGGCTCTTGGGGCGCGTCACGATGGGGATGCCGGCGGCCGAGGCGGTCGGGAAGATCACAATCGAGGCGATGACGGTCGCCATCGGCGTCTCGGTCGGCACGGCGCAACTCGGCGGCGGCGACGGCGAGGACGACAAGGGCGTCAGCGGCGGCGCGGGCGACGGGGCGGGCGGCTTCGGCGCGCAGGTCGTGATCGCGTTCTGCGGCGCGGTGCTCTTCGCGGCCAACGTCGCGCCGACGGAGGAGATCGTGATGCTCGCCGTCGAAGCCCCGGCGTGGCGGCTCGTGGGCCTCGCGTTGCTCTCGCTCGCGGTCGCCGCGCTCGTCCTTTACTACAGCGAGTTCGCCAACGCCCGCCAGCGCGTGCGCTTCGACCGCCGCCACGACGTGCTCGTCGGCTCGGTCGTCACCTACGCGGTCGCGCTCGCGGCCTCCGCGCTCATCCTCTGGTTCTTCGGCCGCTTCGACGGGCAGTCGCTCGCGGTCTGCGCCGCGCAGACCGTCGTGCTCGGCGTGGCCGCCACGCTCGGCTCGTCGGCCGGGCGGCTCTTGCTGCAATGACGGGGAGGGTGCCACGATGACGAAGCGACGACGGATCGAGAAGAACTGGCTGGAGTGGGCCGTCTTCGGCGCGGGGCTGCTCCTCGTCTGCGGCGTGCTCGGCTTCCTCGCCTACGACGGCACGACGGCCGGCGACAAACCCGCGCAGTTTCAGATCGAGCTGGGCCGGGCGGAACGACGCGCCGACGGCTTCCACGTCCCCGTGCGCCTGACGAACAGCGGCGGCCAGACGGCCGAGGGTGTCCACGTCGAGGTCTTGCTAGAAGCGGCGAACAGTACGGAGCGCGGCGAGTTCGTCATCGCCTTCCTCCCGCGCGGCGGCACGCGCGAGGCTTCCGTCACCTTCCACACAGACCCGGCCGCGGGAGCCTTGCGCGCGCGCGTCCTCGGCTACGAGCGGCCCTGACCCGCGTTGCGGCGCGCGGGGCGGAAGCGGCCGCCCGCAGCAGCAATGTGTCGGCGGCGTGAAGAGTTCGCCAAGTCGCGTGCGGATAATCGCGGGCGGAGGTGATCGGGCATGGCGGGAGGGAAGGCCGAGAGGTTCATCGAGGCGCTGCGCCGTCTGGAGGACGCGCGCGACGCGGAGGACTTGATCGCGCTGCACGCGGAGACGTGCGAGGTGGGCAATGTCCTCGCGCCCGAAAAGTTCGCGGGCCGCGAGGGCGCGCGCGAGTTCTGGGCGAAATACCGCGACACCTTCGGCGAGGTGCGCTCGGAGTTTCGTAACCGCGTCGAGGCCGGCGACGTAGTCGCGTTGGAGTGGACGACCGCAGGCACGTCGGTGGGCGGGACTGAATTCAGCTACGACGGCGTCAGCCTCATCGAGTTCGAGGGCGACGCCGTCACGCGCTTCCGCGCCTACTTCAACGCCGAAGACCTGAGCCGGCAGTTGACAGGCGAGGGCCGCGCGGCCGGCGCGCGCTGAACGAGTTCGCCCGCGGCGCGCTCAGGCCCAGAGCGACGGGAGTTGCGACTCGTCGGTTTCGAGCGTCGTGCCGTCGGGCATGATGTGGACGACGCGCGCGCCGCGCTCGCGCAGAGGGGCGGAGAGCAGGCCGACGCGGTGGCAGTTGGCGCGCGGCCGCGCGTGCTTCGTTAAAGGGTACGACTCCGAGCACATGATCGCGACGCGCGCGTCCGCCGCCAGCTCCATGATCCGATCCAGCCCGCGCGCCAGCTCCGCGGGCGGCGCGACCACCTTACCGCCGCACTCAGGCAGCCACTCGTAGCCGATCCGCTCGCGGCGCAGGTTGTCTTCCAGCACGCGCCCGTTGTACTGCGGCCAGCGCGAGCGCGCCGCGCTCCTCACGTCGCACAGCACCTCGATCCCGTGCTGCTTGAGCAGCGCGAGAAAATCGGCCCACGGGTGTCGGCCGTGGCCGATGGTGTAAACGACCGTCGCGGTCTTCGTCATCTTCCGAAGGAGGTGTCGGCGGCCGGGGGCAGCGCGTCGGGTTCGCGCCAGATGTAGAGATACCAGTAGACCGGCATGGCGATCAGGTTGCCGAAGAACAGCATCACCGCCCACAGGACTTTCTTATCCTGCGCGACCCGCTCGTTCCTGAACGCGTCGATCATGTAGAAGATCATCAGGCCCAGCACCGAGAGTATCGTCAGGGCGTGGAGCGCGAAGAGGGCGAGGAGCCAGACGGGCGGCCGTTCGGGCGCGGGCATCTCGCGCCCGGCGAAGGCGAACGCCAGCCCGAAGACGACGACGAGTAAGATGATCATGTAGGCGACCGGCCAGATGGTCGCCGCCCCCAGCGCGATTTTGCCGGTCTTAGTCATCCTGCGTCCCTCCCGCCAGCGCGCCGCGCGAGTTCGGCGCGAATCTCGTCAACCGTTAATTCGACGAGCCGGCCGCCGGTGAACATCTCGTCGTCCGTCACCTCGCGCGCGGCGAAGGGCGGCGCGGGGAAGTCGCGCATCGCTTCGTCCGTGTCGAACTCGGTCTCGGCGAGGATGAGGCCGTGGAGCGGGCCGAGGAAAACGTCTACGGAGAACCTGCGGCCGCCGTGCTCGCAGGGGTAGCGGTTCTTGCGTATCTCGTTGCCCTCGAAGACGGAGAAGGTCTCGTACTCGATCTGCGAGAGGTAGATGTTGGCGACGACGGTGCGCGAGAAGTCCGCCGGGTCGGGCGCGAACTTCTGCGTGAGCTTCCAAGTCCACTCGCGCCGCTCGGGCACGCGAATCTTTCGCAGCCGCAGGCGCGTGCCCGTGATGTAGTTGTCGAAGATTTGCGTGTGCGGGTCGTTGACGCGCAGCCCCGGCGGGAGTTCGCGCAAGAGATACCGGCGCTCGCGCTCGACGCGCGCGTACTTCATGCGCCGTTCGCTTACGTCCGCCGCCGTGCCGAGGTATTTCCCGTCGCCCATCAGACCGCGACCAACTCCTCCTCACGCTCCCTGAGGAACTCCTCCGGCTCGACGATGTGGCCCGCAATCGCCGAGGCCGCGACGACGTAAGGGCTGGCGAGGTAGACCTTGCCGGGGCCGCTGCGGCCGGGGAAGTTGCGGTTCTGCGCGCTGACCGTCACGGTCTCGGCCGTCTTCGACGCGCCCGGCCCCGCGTTGATGCACGCGCCGCAGCTCGGGTCGATCAGCTCCGCGCCCGCCCGCTCGAAGATTTCGATGTAGCCTTGCGCGCGCGCGTACTCCTTGATCTTCTGCGAGCCGAATTGCAGGTAGAGCCGCACGCCGGGCGCGACGCGTTGGCCGCGCTCGACGGCGCGCTTCAAAACGGCGGCGTACATGTCCATGTCGGCCATCTTGCCGCCGGTGCAGGAGCCGCCGTAGGCCGCGTCGATCTTCACCTCTGCGGCGAGGTCGCGGATGTCGAGGCCGTTGCGCGGGTCGCCGGGCAGCGCGACCATCGGGTGAATCCCGCTCAAGTCGATCTCGAAAACGGCGGCGTACTCGGCGTCCTCGTCGCTCCGCAAAAATCCTTTGCGGACTTCGGCCGCGTCGAGGCCGCGCGTGCGCGTGAGGTATTCGAGCGTGACCTCGTCCGGCTCGATGATGCCGGTGAAGCCGCCGGCCTCGACGGCCATGTTCGTTAAAGTCGCGCGCTCGTCAATCGGCCAATCTTTCAGCCCGTCGCCCGCGAACTCTAAAACCTGACCGATGCCTTTGCCCTCCTTCATGTAGTCGGTGGCAAGGATTTTGAGCATCACGTCTTTGGCCGAAACGTCGGCGCGCTTGCGCCCCGTCAGGACGAACTTGACCGTCTCGGGCACTTTGACGCGGATGTCCTTCGTGTACCACGCGTTCGCCATGTCGGTCGAACCCACCCCGAAGGCGAAGCAGCCGAGCACGCCGGCCATGCAGGTGTGCGAGTCGGTGCCGATGACGAGCTGGCCGGGCAGCGCGATGTCTTCGACGACCGCGTTGTGGCAGATGGCCTCCGAGCCGCGCTCCTCCGTGCCGCCGTAGAGGCGGATGCCCTGCTCCTCGGTGAACGACTCCTGCGTGGTGGCGAGTCCGTTCGCGCGCTCAAGCAGCCCCATCTTCTTCTTGTCGTCCGACATCACGCGGCCGAGGAAGGTGAGGTGATCGCGGAAGGCGTAAACCGACTCAGGCTCCGTCACCCGCGCGTCGCGCCCGAGGGCCTGTTTGAACAGCGACTCGGCCATCGGCGTCACGTACTCGTGCGAGAAGCGCACGTCCGCGACGGCGAACAGCGCGTCGCCGGGCTTCACGGCCTCGACGCCTACCTGCCCGGCGCTGACGAAGGCGTGGCGCGCGATGATCTTCTCGACGATGTTCATCGGCCGCCGCGCGGTCTCAAGCGCGGGCGGGGAGACTTGGCCGGCGAGTCGCGCCTTGTTGTAGTTGAACAGCCCGCCGTATTCGACGATCTGCCGCGAGATCGGATCGAGGCCGCGCGTGAACTCCGCGAGCGGAATCTCCTCGCCCCGTTTGATCCGCTCGATGAGGCCGAAGTCGGTCGAGGTCAGCAGCCCGATGTTCTGGCAGTTCTGGCCGTAGATTTTTTCAATCGTCTTGGCGACGACGAGTTGGAGGCCGGCCGACTTTTCGGCGAACGGCGCGGTCTCGCGCGACGACCCGCAGCCCTTCGAGAGGCCGGAGACGACGACCGCGAAGCCGCCCTGTTTGACTTCGTCTTTCCTGACCGCCTGCTCGCGCATCCCGACGTAGACGTACTCGCCCAGCGTCTCGTCGTAGTAGAAGCAGACCCAGCCGGGCGTGATCTCGTCGGTCGAGATGTTGTTCATCAGCGGGCGCGAGGGGTCGTGTTCTAACGTCTCGCCGCCTTCGAGCTGGCGGCGGATGAGCGCGGCGTCCTCGGTCAGAAACAGCACGCGCCCGTCGAACTTGATCCGCTCCGGGCGCTTCGTCGTCTTCTCGGCGGCAGACATTAATGGCTCCTTAAGAATAGGGAAATGATTTCGTTTGGATTAACGGGAGATTATAGCGGCTGGCGCGGCAAATGTCGTGCGCGTCGGCGGCCGCCGCCGCGCGTGATATACTCCGCGCCGCAAAGTTCCGCCGTCTCAGTCAGCACCAACAACTCAACCGCGTTTCGCGCGCCGCCCGGCCGGCGGGGCGCGACTCCACACGACGAGGATTCGACGATGACGAGACCGAACACTTTCAAAGCGGCGGCGCTCGTGCTCGCGGCCGTCGCGGCCTCCGCGCTCGTCTGGCGCGCGGGC
>DATCVD010000316.1:0-5938 GCA_036567125.1 Pyrinomonadaceae bacterium
CGGGTGGTACGTCTACCTGATGGCGCGCCGCCAGTCGCGCGTGGTGGCGTCGGTGGCCGAGGCGGCGGCGCGCGTGGCGGGCGGGCGGCTCGAAGAGAGCGTCGAGATCAGCGGCGAGGGCACGGCGCTGTCGCTCGCCGAGAACTTCAACCGGATGACCAACCAGCTGCGCGAGCAGATCAGGCGCGAGGCGGAGAACCGGCAGTTCCAGTCCTTCTTCCGCCTCTCGGCGATGCTCACGCACGATCTCAAGAACGCGATCACGGGGCTGTCGATCCTCGTCACGAACATGGAGCGCCACCTCCACCGCGAGGAGTTCCGCGCCGACGCGGTGCAGTCCCTGCGCGACGCGACCGAGAAGCTGCGCGCCATCGTCTCGCGCCTGAGCGCCCCGGTCGAGACTCTGAGCGGCGAGTACCGCCGCTCGATCCGCCAGACCGATCTCGTGCCCGTCGTGCGCCGCGTGCTCAAAGGGCAGACGGCCTCCGGCTTCCACGAGGTCGAGGCCGACCTGCCCGACGCGCTCGTCGCCGCCGTCGATCCGGAGCGCGTCGAGCGCGTGCTCGAAAACCTCGTCATCAACGCCGTCGAGGCGATGGGCACGGAGCGCGGCCGCCTGACCATCGCCGCCGGCCGCGAGGACGACGCGCGCGTCTTCCTGAGCGTCGCCGACACGGGGGCCGGGATGACGGAGGAGTTCATCCGCACGCGCCTGTTCCGCCCGTTCGCCACGACGAAGGCGAGGGGCGTCGGCCTCGGCCTCTACACCTGCCGCGAGGTCGTCGAGGCGCACGGCGGCCGCATCGAGGTCGAGTCGAAGAAGGGTCAGGGCACGCGCTTCCGCGTCGTGCTGCCCTCCGACCCGGTCGCCAACACGCGCGGGTCGGGGGCGCAGAAGCCCGGCTAGCAACTTCCTTGCGGCACGATTTAAACGCGCCCCGGTGCTATACTTCGGCCCGGCCGCGCGCCGAGGATCAAGCCGATGGCGACGAACTCCAAGCGTTGCCGACCGGGGACGGGTACACCCGGCCGGGCGAGCGCGGATGATTCGTGCCGCCGTCCGACCCGCAGCAAACTTCAAGCGTGACGCCGCAAACCTCGATGGGAGAGCAGCAGCAGCAGACAGACGGGCGCGCGACCGTGCTGGTCGTGGACGACGACCGGGTGCTCAGGCGACAGTTGTACTGGGCGCTCGAAGGCGAGCACCACGTCGTCGAGGCGGAGGCGCGCGCCGAGGCCGTCGAGCACCTGCGCGGCGGCAGCGTCGATGTCGTGCTCTGCGATCTGCACCTGCCGCCCGACCTGAAAGGCATCTCCGAGGGCGTGGCGGTGATCGAGGCGGCGCGCGCGATGCGGCCGAGCGTCCCGGTCGTCGTCATCACGGGGAGCGAGGCGAAGGAGGTCGCGCTCGAAGCGATCAGGTGCGGGGCGTACGGCTTCTTCGAGAAGCCCTTCGCGCAGGAGGAGGTCGCGCTCATCGTCCGGCAGGCGGCGCGCGTGCGGCGGCTCGAAAAGGAGAACTTCAAGCTGCGGGAGTCGCTCACGGGGCGTCTCGGCTTCGGCCGCCTGACGGGCACGTCGGCCGCGCTCGAAAAGGTGATCAGGCAGGCGCGCGCCGTCGCCGAGACGAACGTGACCGTGCTCCTCTCCGGCGAGAACGGGACGGGCAAGGAGATCGTCGCGCGCGCCATCCACGAGGAGAGCACGCGGCGCGACGCGCCCTTCGTCGCCGTCTCGTGCGCCGCGCTGCCCGAAACCCTGATCGAGTCGGAGCTGTTCGGCCACGAGAAGGGCGCGTTCACCGGCGCGGCCGCGGCGAAGAAGGGGAGGTTCGAGCTGGCCGACGGCGGCACGCTCTTCCTCGACGAGATCGGCGAGCTGTCGCCGCCGGTGCAGGTCAAGCTGCTGCGCGTGCTTCAGGAGCGCCAGTTCGAGCGGCTCGGCGGGACGAAGACGCTCACGGTTGACATCCGGCTCGTCGCCGCGACGAACCGCGAACTCGAACAGGAGGTCGCGGCGGGCCGCTTCCGCCTCGACCTGTTCTACCGCCTGAACGTCGTGCCGCTCACCCTCCCGCCGCTGCGCGAGCGGCGCGAGGACGTGCCCGTCCTCGCCGCCCACTTCGCCGCCAAAGCCGCCGGCAAGCACAACCGCGCCGTGCCCGCGCTCGACGCGGCGCTGCTCGACGCGCTCGCCGAGTACGACTGGCCCGGCAACGTGCGCGAGCTGGAAAACCTGATCGAGCGTCTCGTCGTGCTCACGGCGGGCGCGCGCCTGACGGTCGAGCACCTGCCCGAAAAGATGCTGCACGTCGTCCCGGAGAGCGCCGCCGCATGCTCTCCGAAGCCCTGCGCGCCGAGGGCGGCAACCGCGTCGCCGCCGCCCGCCGCCTCGGCATCAGCCGCTCCTACCTGCATCGGCTCATCTCCGAGCTCGGCATCACGGATTAAAGCAAATAGCTGTCAGCTTTTAGCAGTTAGCTAAAACAGAAGGCGGCGGGCAGCCGAGGCGGAGCACGCCGGCCCTGATTCCTGACTGCCTGCCGCCTTCCGCCTGCCGCCAACTGCTAACTGCTAATTGCTAACAGCTTCTCCCCACCTGTCCACTTTTGTTGACACCTGTCGCCGCCGTCCTGTCCACTCCTGTTCACACCCGGAGCACCGAAACGGCCCGGCATCCGTATATTCCCGTGAAAACAGGCAGCAGAGCACGCGCCGGCCGAGTGGCACGGGCGTTGCCGTGATAAAAAGCGAGACTTAGCGTGAAGGAAAAAGAAGAGTTGATCGGAGTTTTCGACAAGTCGGCTGATTCGGTGGCGGCGGGGCCGATGCTACGCGCGCCGGGCGCGAAGCCCAAAATCTTAATCGTCGATGACGACGCGTCCATCACGCAGCAACTCTACTGGACGTTGTGCGACGAGTTCGAGGTGCTGACCGCCAACGACCTGAGCACGGCCCTGCGCCGCGCGACCATCTACGAGCCGGACATCCTGATCCTTGACTTGCACCTGCCGCCGACGCCCGACGCGCTCGACACGGGCTTGCGCATCCTCGACTTCGTCAAAGTGCGCCGGCCCGCCCCGAAGATTTTCGTCGTGAGCGCGGCCGCCGGGATCGGCGTCGAGAAAGCCTGCTACCAGCACGGGGCAGACGTCTTCATCGGCAAGCCGCTCGACATCGAGCGTCTCCTCGCGGCCGTGCGCCGCGCCGCCGCCAGCGAGGCGGTGCCGCCCTCGCTTTAGACAACGACTTCTCACCCCGGCACGCTTCGGGTTGGCCGCGCAGGCAAGCGTTCTTTGATAAATCTCTCACAGGTTCCTCTCGTCCCCTCCTTTTAGCGAGAGGCCGCCGAAGCCCGACGGTGCGGTTTCCCTTCGCCGCGCGCCGGGCGCGAAGCCCCCGCTTCCTCTTTCTGACTCATCCCAGGGTCACGGGGGCTTCACTTTTTTACGCCGCCGGCTGCGGCGGGTGACGGTCGACAAGAAATCCTCTCCCTTTCTTGCCGCCCGTCACCCCCCGCGGCCGGCGGTTTTTTTTTCTTGCCGCCCGTCACCTGTCACGGCCGGCGGCTTTCGCGTATAATAGTTTCACGGAAGAAACAGGTTCGCGGCGCGGGTAAACCGGGCGCGCGGCGTAACGCCTTCCGACGCGAAGCTGCTATGAAGTTTCTCCACGTCGCTGACATCCACCTCGGCTGCCGCCGCTACAACCTCGACGAGCGCACGAAGGACTTCGCCAAGGCGTGGCTCGACGTGGTTAACGACTACGCCGTCGCCGAGCGCGTCGATTTCGTCCTGATCTGCGGCGACTTCTTCAACGCGCGCCGCGTCGATCCGGAGGCGATGAACCACGCCGTCGCGGGCCTCGACATCCTGCGCGCCGCCGGCATCCCCGTCGTCGCCATCGAGGGCAACCACGACCAGCACGAGTCGGATTCGGTCAGCCGCTTCAGCTGGATGCGCTCGCTCGCGCAGTGGGGCTACCTCAAGCTGCTCGAACCCGACACGGCGGAGGGCTTCCGCCTCACGCCGTGGGACGAGGGGGAGCGGCGCGGCTCCTACGTCGACATCAATGGCGCGCGCATCTTCGGCACGCACTGGTTCGGCACTTCGACCAACGCCGCGATCCCGCTCCTGACCGACGCGCTCCGCAAAAGCCGCGGCGAAGGGCGCTTCAACATCCTGATGCTGCACACGGACGTCGAGGGCCAGCTCAACCGCCCGAACATCCCGGCGCTCTCGCTCGCGCGGATGAAGGAGCTTCAGGGCTTGGTCGAGTACGTCGCGCTCGGCCACACGCACAAGCGTTTCGAGATCGACGGCTGGGCCTTCAACCCCGGCTCGCTCGAAGCCGTCTCCATCGACGAGTACCGCGAGGAGCGCGGCGCGTACCTCGTCGAGGTCACGCCGGATCACAAGATCGCCGCGGCGCACGTGCGCGACTACACGCAGCGCCCCTTCCAGCGTTTGAACTACGACGTGTCGGGCGTCGAATCGGCCGGGGCCGTCCACGCGGGCGTCCTCGAAGTCGTCGCGCGCGAGGCGCGCGCGCACGACCCGGAGACTGACGACCGGCCCGCGCCGATCATCGAGATCAACCTGCGCGGCCACCTCGGCTTCAAGAACTCGCTGCTCGACATCCCGCGCCTCCGCGCCGAGGCGAAGGAGCTGACGGGCGCGCTGCACGTGATGGTGACGAACCGCAGCGTCCCCGTCGAGTACGCCGTCGCGGCCGACCTCGACACGGAGGCTTCGCGGCAGGTGCGGGAGCGGCGCATCGTCGAAGACCTGATCGCGCGCGACGTGCGCTTCCGCGACCGCGCGCACCGGCTCGCCGGCCTCGTCCTCGAAGCCAAGCGGCTCGCGCTCGCCGACGAGTCGCCCGAACGCATCCTCGAACTCGTCGAGCAACTCGACGCGCCCGCCGCCGGCGACAACGACGACGCCGCGGCCGCGGCCGCCACCGATCCCGAACTCGTCGCCTCGGCCGCGGCCCTCTCCGCGCTCGAACGCAACGCCGCGGCGACCGCGAACGAAAAGACGTGAATCGTGAATCGTAAATCGTGAATCGAGAGAACTGAGTTTCATCAAATCACGATTTACGATTCACGATTCACGCGCTTCCCATGTCTGACGCCCTCGAACGTGTGCGCGGCGTGCGCGAGCTGCCGCTGTTCCCGCTGCCGCTGGTGCTGTTCCCCGGCGTGCCGCTGCCGCTGCACATCTTCGAGGAGCGCTACCGCCGCCTGCTCGCCGACGTACGCGTCTCGAACAACCTGTTCGGCCTGCCCTACTTCGAGAACCCGGTCACCGAGGATTCGCGCCCGCCCGCGAACCACGTCGGCTGCGTGGCCGAGGTGGTCGAGGCCCAATCGCTCGAAGACGGCCGCTCGAACATCCTGACGGTCGGGGTGGTGCGCTACCGCCTGTCGGGTTACGTTGAGGCGGGCGAGCCGTACCTCGTCGGCCGCGTCGAGTTCTTCGCGGACGAGGACGAGGAGAAGGATTTGCTCGCGCGCCGCGCCGGGCGCGTCTCCGAGTTGTTCGGCCGCATCGCGCGCTCCGTGCGCGCGCTCAACGACGACCGCTCGCCCGTGCCGGAGCTGCCGGCCGACGACCCCGAGCGGCTCTCGTTCCTCGTCGCCGCCGCGGTGGAGATGGAGAACGCCGACAAGCAGGAGCTTCTGGAATTGCGCTCGGCGGCCGCGCGCCTCGCGCGCCTCGCGCGGCTGCTCGCGCGCGTCGTGGACAACTACGAGGCGCGGGCGCGGGCGCACACGCTCGCCAAGGGCAACGGCCACGGCGGCCGCAAAGTTGATCTCGGCTGACGGCCGGCGCGCGCCCGGCAGGGAACGGATGACCGACACGCGTCTCGACGAAAACGAGGGGGGGCGAAGCGACGGGCGCGAGGGCCGGCGCGTCGCGGTGCGCGTCCTGCTC
>DATCVD010000317.1:0-4211 GCA_036567125.1 Pyrinomonadaceae bacterium
CGCCGGGAGCGCGACGCCGTCGCCGGGCGCGCTCGTCGCGCTCGCGCCGAGCGTGCCGTAGACGATCTCGAAGCGGCGGCCGTCCGCGCCCGGCGTCTCGAAGAGTCTGATCTCGAAGTTGAGGCTGCCCGGCGTGAAGAACTCGTAAGACGCGCGCCACTCGACGTTGAAGACGCGGTTCGGCGCGACGCCGGTCACGGAGGTGAAGACGCCCTCGCCCGCGCCCGCCGTCTGAATGTCCGTCCAGTGCGCGAGGATCGCGCTGCCGAACTGCGACAGCGGGAAGCAGACGCCGAACTGGCCGTAGTCGTTGCTGGCGGACGAGAACTGTAGGTTGCCGTTCGAGCTGACGAAGGCGGTCGCGCCTTCGGGGTGGGTCTGGCCGTAGTGCGTGAAGGCGAAGGGCAGCGTGACGGGCGCGGCGCAGTCGTCGCAGCGCGAGCCGGCGACGAGGTCTGTGCCGGGCGTCAGCGTCGCGCCGGCCGACTGCGAGACGCGGTAGTGGCCCTGCGCGCGCGCGGCGGGCGGAGAGAGCAGCGCCGCGAGCGCGAGCGCGGCGGCGAGACCGCCGATGAACTTTAAAGCTTGACGCATCGCCGCAACCTGACTTTCGCCGCCTGTGAGACTGTGATTCTCGGAACTGTGACGCTCTTGAGCGGGTTTTTAACTTCGGGCTTTCTGATGGGACGGCCGCCGGAAACCGCGCCGGGCGGGTGAACGGAGGGCACAAGAAAACTAACACAAAGGGGCGTGAATCGTAAATCGTGAATCGTGAATCGTGAATAGGAAGAAAGAAGTCTTTCCTCCATTTACGATTCACGATTCACGATTTGCGGCTTTTACGGGACTTCGACGAGCAGCTCGCGGCCGGAGAAGGTGAAGCTGGGGCGCTTGCGGCCCTTCATGTACTTGGCGGCCGTCTGCGAGAGGGCGGTGACGAGGATCGGCAGCGCGATGGTCGCGTCGCAGTTGACGTAGGCGGTCGTCGCGCCGCGCGAGAGCCGGCCGTAGATGAGCGACTCGTCGGAGACCGTGCCCTGCGTGCGCCCGCCGGGGTGCGGCGCGTCGGTCGAAATCTGGATGGCGTACTTGTGGCCGCGCGAGGGCGTCTTGACGATGCTCGTCGCGGCCTCGGTCTGGTGGAGGAAGCTGCGCGAGGTGCCGCCGCCCAGATTGATCACGCCGGAGACGCGCGCCCGCGCCGAGATCTGCGCGAGGTCGAGCACGTCCTGCACGAGATCGAAGTGGAAGGAGTTCTTCTTCTCGAAGCGCGCGCGCGCGATGCCGACCGCGATGGAGCTGTCCGAGATGGTCGGGCAGAAGACGGGGACGCGCGCCTTGTAGGCCGAGGTCAGGACGCCGTCGTCGGTCGCGATCTCGGCCAGCTCGCGGCCGAGGAGGTGGAGCAGCTCGCGCGTCGAGTAGGGGCGCGACTGATCGAGCTGGTTGACGAAGCCGCCGACCCACTCCTCGGCCTCGTGGTACTCCTCCTCGCTCGCCAGCACGTCGAGCATCCGGCCGATCTGCGAGGCTTCGAGTTCGGCGTCGGTGACGAACGGGTGCGACTGGAAGTGGTTGCGCCCCAAGGTCTCGTGCAGGTCGTGGAAGAGGAGCGGCCCGGAGCAGACGAGCACGTCCACGAAGCGGTTCTTGATGACGTAGGCGAGCAGGCGGCGCATCCCGGCGGGGATGAGCGCGCCCGAGGCGGCGACGAAGACGGTCGTGTTGTCGCCGAGCATGTCGAGCCAGATGCGGTGCGCCTCCGCGAGCTGGCGGCCGCCGAACCCAGCGCCCTCCATCTTCTCCAACAGCCCGGCCACCGAGCGGTCGCGATCAACCTGCACGGGCCGCGTCGGCACGGTCAGGTACTTCGAGGGTTTGGGTTTGCGCTGGGTCACCATAGTTTTTAAGTGAATCGTGAATGGAAGCGATTGGCTGTCAGCCCTGAGCGGTTAGCCGGAGGAAATCAGCCGTCCTCCCGCCGCGGGTTGAGGCTCTGGGTTCTGCTGACAGCTAACCGCTAACAGCCTCCATGCACGATCTACGCTTTCTTTTTTCCATTAACTGATAGGTACGTGTAGGCCCCGACGCGCGACTCGTAGAAGTCCACGAGTTCGGCCCCCTCGGCCTGCGTGAGCTCGCCCCGCTTGACGCGCTGCGCGATCTGGCGGCGGAAGCCGTCGTGCAGCATCCCGCGCTCGTAGCGGGCGGTCGAGACCATGTCGCCGACCGTCTGGCCGCGGATCACCTTCTTGATCAGGTAGCCGTCCTCGTCGATGTGAATCTGGGCCTCGTGGGTCGTGCCGAAGAGGTTGTGGTTGTTGCCCATCACCTCTTGGTACGCGCCGACGAGCGCGAAGGCGATGTAGTACGGCTCGCCGGGGATGAGCGGGTGGAGTTCCAAGACCTGCTTCACATCGTGCAGATCAACGAACTTGTCGACCACGCCGTCCGAGTCGCAGGTGATGTCGCAGAGCGTGGCGTAGGCCGTCGGCGGCTTGTTCAGGCGGTGGACGGGGACGATGGGGAACAGTTGATCGAGCGCCCAGTGGTCGGGCGCGGAGCGGAAGACCGAGAAGTTGGCGAGGTACTTGGCGCGCGAGAGCCGGCGCAGGTCGTCGAACTCCTCCGACACGTACTCGTTGGCCTGCGCGAACTTGTCGGCCCGCTCGCACACGTCCCAGAACAAGACCTCGCCCTTCGCGCGGTCTTCCAGAGAGATGAGGCCGAGGTTGAAGAGCGTGAACAGCTCCTCGCGGTGCGAGAGCGCGTCGTGGTAGTACTCGCGGTAGTTCTTCGGGCCGATGGTCTCGCGCAGCTCGCCGAGTTCGGTGACGACCTGCGGATCGTCGTCGTCGATCTCCATCGGCGTGATCTCCTCGACCTCGGTCTCGATCTCCTCCTGAATGTTCGTGACGAGGATGGCGTGGTAGGCCGAGATGTAGCGGCCCGACTCCTGAATGACGGTCGGGTGCGGCACGTTCTCGTCGTCGCAGACCTGCTTGATCGTGTAGATCACGTCGTTGGCGAACTCCTGCGCGTTGTAGTTGGCGGAGGAGTCGAAGGCCGTCTTCGAGCCGTCGTAATCGACGGCCATGCCGCCGCCCACGTCCAAGAGTTCCACCGGGACTTTCATCTGGTGGATTTTGGCGTAGACGCGCGCGGCCTCCTTCATCGCGTTCTTGATGCGCTTGATGTCGGTGAGCTGCGAGCCGATGTGGAAGTGGAGGAGGCGCAGCATCTCGATGCGCCCCGCCTCCTGCAGCCGCCGGATGACTTCCAGAATCTCGGTCGTCGTCAGCCCGAACTTCGCGGCCTCGCCGCCCGACTTCTCCCAGCGGCCCGACCCCTTCGAGTAGAGCTTGACGCGGATGCCGACCATCGGCAGCCCGGCGGCGTCTTCGTCCTCGTAGCGCTCGGCCAGCCGGAGGATGTGGTCGATCTCGCTCCGCTTCTCGATGACGATCACGACGCGCTTGCCGGCGCGCGCCCCGGCGAAGGCCAGCTCGATGAACTCGTCGTCCTTGAAGCCGTTCAGGACGAGCAGGCTCTCGGCCGACTGTTCGAGGCCGAGCGCGGCGTAGAGTTCGGCCTTCGAGCCGGCTTCGAGTCCGAAGTCGTAGCGCGAGCCTTCGCGCAGGTACTCCTCGACGACCGCGCGCTGCTGGTTGACCTTCATCGGGTAGACGCACATGTGCGAGCCCTGATACTCGAACTCGCGGATCGAGTTGCGGAAGGCGCGCTGGAGCTTGCGGATCTGCGCGGTGATGAGCTGGGGGAAGCGCAGGAGGACGGGCGTGTTGATGCCCCGCCGCGAGAGATCGTCGATGATCTCCTTCACGTCGGCCGCGGCCGAGGTGTCGCCCTCCGAGGGGTGGACGACGAGGTTCCCCTTGCGGTTAATGCTGAAGTAGCCGGCCCCCCAGTTTTCGATGCCGTAGGTTTCGAGCGTCTGTTCGATGGCCGTGGTCAACTTACGGTCTCTCTCCCTCTCGGTTCGCAGTGATTGGTCGGCGCGGACTCGGCGCCGCACGGTCTGACTCGCTTCAGGGGGTCGCAGGGTGTTCGCACGGGTGGAAGAACTTAAGGGCGCAATTTAACAAAAAAACGGGGGCGGGTCTATAACTTTTTTGTCACGCCCGGCCCGCGCCGCGCCGTCTAAACTTCGCACGGCAAAGGCTTACGCCGCGGCCCGCGCGCGCCGCCCGCGC
>DATCVD010000318.1:0-2781 GCA_036567125.1 Pyrinomonadaceae bacterium
CCGCGCGCGAGCGCGTCGAGCGCGGCGGCGCGGCCCCACGACTCGGCGAGCGCCTGCGCCGCGAGCTTGACGGGCAGGCCGTAAGAGGCGAACAACTGCTCGGCCTCTTCGATGGTGAAATTGAGCGCCGACTCGTCCACCACGCGCAAGGTCTGCTTCGAGCGCATCCGCCAGAGCGGCGCGGGCGGGAGCGTCCGCCCGATCAGGACGACGTGAGCCTCGGCCGGCAGCAGCGGCAGCAGCCGCCCGAAGAACGGCACGACCCACGCCGCATCATACACCAGATGCAGATCGTCCACGACGAGGAGCAGCGGCTCGCCGCTCTCCAGCATCGTCATCTCGTAGACGAACGACTCGGCGAGCAGCAGCGCCTCCTCGTCCGTCGCGGTGCCCGTCGTCGCCAGCCCCAGCGTCTTGCGGCCGAAGCCGGGGTGTTGCACGCGCACCGCCGCGACGAGGTACTGGATGAACAGTTGCAGCTCGAACTCGGCCGAGTCAACCTTGTACCAAGCGACGCGGCGGCCGGCGCGCGCGGCGAAGTCGGCCGCGAGCAGAGTCTTGCCCGCGCCGGTGCGGCCGTGGATGACGGTCGAGTTGCAGCAGTTCAAACTCTCCGTGAGGTCAGCCAGCAGGCGCGCGCGCGACAGGCGCGGCAGTTCGGCCGGCGGGGTGATCTTGTCGAGAATTAAAGTCATTCCGTTTCTCTCAACTCTCAGGCCGCCGGCGCGACTCTCTGCCGACACGCGGCGCGCGCCCGGCGCGTGAGGCGGCGTCGAAGCCGCCGCGGCCGTCCCTTTCAAAATTGCGGCCCCGTCCGAGAACGCGGGCCGCCAGCCTCCACCCTGAATATCCCCCGCCGCCCTTGAGAAATTCTTGAGCCGCCGCCGCGCGCCCGGCCCCGGCCGCGCGGGACGCCGGAGCCGAGCCACTTAAACTGCTGATTGCGTGAGGCTTCAGCCCCGAAACGCGACGGACACAGCGCGGCCCGCCGCCGGATAAAAATCCCCCCCGCCCGCCCGCGACGGCCCCCGCCTCCCGCCGTCGGGCAGCCGAGTCGATTGCGGCCGGGTTGCCGATTAAATGCGAACAAACGATGAACGCGCGACGACGAAGTGAAAGCAGAAGCCGGAAGCCGGAATTCAGGAGCCGGAATAAAAACGGCTTCAGCCGATCATCCCGGCTTCCGGCATCCGGCTTCTTATCTTCAGTTCATCGTTTCTTGTCCCGCGTTCGTCCTCTCCTCTATTTGGCATCCGTCCCGCTTTTCGTCCATCATGGCCGTCGAATCACGGGAGGAGCGAGGATGACTGAGAAGCGGGTTGCGCCCTACGGCTCTTGGAAGTCGCCGATCACGTCCGACCTGATCGTGCGCGGCTCGGTCGGGCTGGGGATGACGGCGACGGACGGCCGCGACGTTTACTGGCTGGAGTCGCGCCCGTCCGAGGCGGGCCGCTCGGTCGTCGTCCGGCACGCCGCCGACGGCGCGAGCGCCGACGTGAACCCGCAGCCGTACGGCGCGCGCACGCGCGTCCACGAGTACGGCGGCGGCGACTTCGCCGTCCACCGCGGCACAGTCTACTTCTCGAACTTCGCCGACCAGCGGCTCTACAAAATTTCCGCCGCGGGCGGCGGCGACCTGCGGCCGCTCACGCCCGAAGGCCAAGACCTGCGCTTCGCCGACGCGGTCTTCGATCCCCGGCGCAACCTCCTCTTCGCCGTCCGCGAGGATCACACCGCGGGCGGCCACGAACCCGTTAACTCGATTGTCGTCGTCAACGCCGACGCAAATGCCGAAGGCGGCGAGGGCGACGCCGGCCGCGTCGTCGTCTCGGGCCGCGACTTCTACTCGTCGCCACGCGTCAGCCCCGATGGACGATTCCTCACTTGGCTCTCATGGAATCATCCGAACATGCCGTGGGACGGGACGGAATTGTGGGTCGGCGAGTTAGTACAAGACGGGACGATCTCACACGCGCGCCTCGTGGCGGGCGGGCCGGACGAGTCGATCTTCCAACCCGAATGGTCGCCCGACGGGCGACTCTACTTCGTCTCGGATAGGACGGGCTGGTGGAATATCTACAGGGCCGAGTTCGATGACGCGCGTGAGAATCCGCGGGTCGAGCCGCTCTGCGAGCGCGAGGCCGAGTTCGGGCAGCCGCAGTGGGGCTTCGGCATGTCGGCTTACGCGTTCTTGTCGGCGGAGCGGATCGTCTGCGCCTACACCGAGCGCGGCCTCTCGCGCCTCGCCGAGATCGACGCGCGGGGCAAAACCCTGCGCGAGATCGAGACGCCTTACACGGACATCTCGTACGTGCGCGCGGCGGCGGGCCGCGTCGTCTTCCGCGGCGGCGCGTCGGCGCTCCCGTCGTCAATCGTCTCGCTCGACCCGGCGACGGGGCGGGCGGAAGTCCTGCGCCGCTCGAACGACTTGCAGATCGACGAGGGCTACTTCTCGACCGGCGAGCCCGTCGAGTTCCCGACCGAGAACGGCCTGACCGCGCACGCCTTCTATTACGCGCCGCGCAGCCGCGACTACGCCGCGCCCGAGGGTGAACTGCCGCCGCTGCTCGTCCTCAGCCACGGCGGGCCGACCGCCGCCGCGGCCACCACGCTCAGCCTCAAGATTCAGTACTGGACGAGCCGCGGCTTCGCGGTGCTCGACGTGAACTACGGCGGCTCGACCGGCTACGGCCGCGCCTACCGCCGGCGGCTCGACGGCGCTTGGGGGGTCGTCGACGTTGACGACTGCGTGAACGGCGCGCGCCACCTCGTCGCGCGCGG
>DATCVD010000319.1:0-3503 GCA_036567125.1 Pyrinomonadaceae bacterium
GGCAAACTCGCGCGACGCGGCCGACGACCCCGAGGGCGGCGGTCAGCCGCGGCCGGCCGCGCCGATCCTGCTCGAACGCAAGAAGGAGTTGGAGCAGGCGCACCTGCTCATCGCCGCGCCGTGGCCGTCGGCGCGCCACGAGGATCGCTACGCGGCGTCGCTCTTGGCCTCGGTCATCGGCGGCGGCACGTCGAGCCGGCTCTGGCAATCGGTGCGCGAGGAGCGCGGCCTCGCCTACTCGGTCGGCGCGGCCGGCAGCGGCTTCACCGACGCGGGCGTGCTCCACCTCTACGCCGGAACCTCCCCCGAACAGCTCGACGAGGTGCTCGATCTCTCGCTCGCGGAGCTGCGCCGCGCCGCGCGCGAGCTGGTTTCGGACGACGAGCTGCGGCTGGCGAAGGATCAGTCAATCGCCTCGATCCTGCTCGGCCTCGAATCGACGAGCGCGCGCGCCGGCACGCTCGCCCGGCAGGAGATCGTCCACGGCCGCCGCACCGCGCCCGAGGAGATCATCCGCCGCATCGAAGCCGTCAGCCCCGACGATCTGCTGCGCGTCGCGCGCGAGCACCTGACGACGGAACGCATCGCCGTCGGCGCGCTCGGCGATCTCAACGGCTTCAAGGTCGAGCGCACGCGGCTGGAAATCTGAGAGCCGCGACGGGCGAGGCGAGGCGGGCGGCGGGAAAAACCGTGACGCCACCGCGCCGCCCGCAACGAACCCGCCCGAAGGTCTTCGCAATGAACAGAGTGCTCCCGATCTTCGCGCTCGCGCTCCTCGCCCTCGCCGGTTGCGCCGACCTCGCGCGCCTCAACGTCTCGTCCGCGCAGCAGGCGACGAAGCCCGCCGCGGCCGCGTCGTCATCTCCCGCGCCGTCGCCGTCGGTCGAAGAACGCATCCGCCGCGTCGAGGCGGGGCTGCTTCAGGCGGCGTACGTCAAGGGCACAACGGCGGCCCTGCCGCTGGCCGAGCGGATGAAGTTTTATCGCATCCCCGGCGTCAGCGTCGCGGTCGTCAACGAGGGCCGGGTCGAGTGGGCGCGCGGCTTCGGCGTCAAGGACGCGGCGACGAACGAACCCGTCACCACCGAGACGCTGTTTCAGGCCGGCTCGATCAGCAAGCCCGTCGCGGCGCTCGCCGCGCTCCGGCTCGTCGAGGACGGCAAGCTCTCGCTCGACGAGGACGTGAACGCGAAGCTCGTGACGTGGAGGGTTCCCGAAAACGAGTTCACCAAAGAGCAGAAGGTGACGCTGCGCCGGCTGCTCACGCACAACGCCGGCCTCACCGTCCACGGCTTCCCCGGCTACGCGGCCGGCGCGCCCGTGCCCACCGTCGTGCAAATCTTAAACGGCGAGAAGCCCGCGAACACGGCCGCGATCCGCGTCGACACCGTGCCCGGCCGCGTCTGGCGCTACTCCGGCGGCGGCTACACGGTCATGCAGCAGTTGATAGCCGACGTGGCGAAGAAGCCCTTCGCCGAGGTCGCCAAACAACTCGTGCTCGACCCGGCCGGGATGCGTCACAGCACCTACGAGCAGCCGCTCCCCGCGCGCCTCGCGGCGCAGGCCGCGACCGCGCACCGCGCGGGCGTGCCCCTCAAGGGCCGCTTCCACGCCTACCCCGAAATGGCCGCCGCCGGACTCTGGACGACCCCGACCGATCTCGCCGTACTCGCCGTCGAGTTGCAGCACGCGCTCGCCGGCAAGTCGAACAAGATCATCTCGAAGGAGATGGCGGCGCAGATGATGTCGCGCCAGTTTCAGGACTGGGGACTCGGCCCCGCCGTCGAGGTCAGGGGCGGCGTCGTCAAGTTCTCGCACGGCGGCGTGGACGAGGGCTTCGAGGCGTTCTGGGTCGGCTACGGCGACGGGCGCGGCGCGGCCGTGATGACGAACGGCGACCGCGGCAGCGCGCTCGCCAACGAGGTGCTGCGCTCGATCGCGCGCGAGTACGGCTGGGACGACTTCAAGTCGGTCGAGCGCGAGCTGGCCAAAGTCGATCCGAAAATCTACGACGCCTACGCGGGCGACTACGAGATCAGGATCAACCCGCAGCGCACCGTCGTCATCAGCTTCACGGCCGAAGGCGGCAAGCTGCTCGCGCAGCAGCAGGGCAGCCCGAAGCGCGAGTGGCTGCCGTCCTCCGAGACCGAGTTCTTCTCGCTCACGTCCGGCAACACGCTCCGCTTCGTCCGAGACGCCGAGGGCCGCGTGACCGAAGTCGTCATCTCGCAGATCGACGGGCAATACACGGGCAAGAAGATCAAGTGAAGGCAGTAAAAGCCGCGAATCGTGAATCGTAAATCGTGAACGGTTAAAGCCTGATTCTCCCGTTCACGATTCGCGCCTCGCGCGCCTTCGTCCATTCACGATTTACGATTCACGATTCACGAATCTTGATGCGCTTAACAGTCCTCGGAAGCGGCTCGACCGGCAACGCCGTGCTGATCTCGGCGGGGCGGACGAACGTGCTCGTGGACGCGGGGCTGTCGGCGAAGGAGGCGATCCGGCGGCTGCACCTCGTCGGGTGCGACCCCGCGTCGCTCGACGGCGTCGTCGTCACGCACGAGCACGGCGATCACGCGGGCGGCCTGCGCGTGCTCCTGAAGTCGCTCGATTGCCCCGTCTTCGTCTCCGGCGCGACGCTGGAAGCCTACCTCGGCGGGCGCGAGAGCGGCACGCCGCGCGACGAGCCGCGCAAGCGCGCCGACGCCCTGCGCGGTCGCACCGTCGAGATCTCTTCGAGCCAAGACTTCCGCGTCGGCGAGATCGACTTCCACCCCTTCACCGTCCCGCACGACGCGGCCGACAACTTCGGCTTCACCGCGCGCCACGACGGCGTCTGCGTCGCCACGCTTCTGGACTTCGGCTGCTTCACGACGCTGATCAAAGAGCGGCTGCGCGGCTGCGCGGCCATCGTCATCGAGTCGAACCACAGCCGCGACATGCTGAAGGCCTGCTCGGTCTACCCGTGGGAGCTGAAGCAGCGGATACTTTCGCGCACCGGGCATCTCTCGAACGAGGACGTGGCCGCGTGGCTGCGCGACGACTTCGACGGCGCGGCCGAGTACGTGGTGCTGGCGCACCTCTCGCAGCGCGCCAACAACCCGCACGTCGCGCAGATCACGGCCGAGTCGGCCCTGCGCGAGCGCGGCTCGCTCTTCCGGCCGACGACCCGCATCACGCTCTCGCACCCGAAAGAGCCGACGCCGTGGATCGAGCTATGAAACGGAGAAAGGGGGGGGTAGGGAGGGCGAAGGGGGAGAGGGCGAACCCGGCCCGCGCCTTCGCTCTCGGCCTTCCCCCCTTCGCCCTCCCCCTTTTCCCAATCGTCTTTCTCATCTTCGCCGGCTGCGGCGTCGATGATCGTCGCAGCGGATTGCCCGCGGGCGCGCAGGACGCGATCGATCGGCTGACGGAGCACTACGCCGAGGGGCGCTTCGCGGAGATTTACGCCGAGGCGGCCGGCGAGTGGCGCGCGGCCGTCGCGGCCGACGAGAGCCGCG
>DATCVD010000320.1:0-4079 GCA_036567125.1 Pyrinomonadaceae bacterium
CGGGGTAGCCGGGCGTGCGGTAGCCGGTGCCGCCGCCGTCGCCCGCGCGGCGGCGCAGGACGAACAGGGCGGCGACGGTGAGCGCGAGGAAGACGACGACGACGAAGATGAAGTAGGCGACGATCTCGTCGAAGCTGCCCAGCAGGACGAGCGCGCACGCCAAGGCGGCTTGGAGCGCGACGGCGACGGCGGGCGTCCCCGTGCGCGCGTGAACGCGCGCCGCGGCGCGGAAGAAGAGTCGGTCGCGCGCCATCGCGTAGTAGACGCGCGGGGCCGACATCGTCAGGCCGGCGAGGCTCCCCAAGACGGTCACGACGACGACGAGGGAGAAGGCGCGCGCGCCGAAAGAGCCGAACAGTCGCTCGCCGGCCTGCGCCGCGAAGGTCTCGCCCGAAGTGACCGCCTCCATCGGCACGAGGTAGATGAAGACGGCGCTGGTCAGGACGTAAACGACGGTGACGACGAGGACGCCGGCGGCGAGCGCGCGCGGGAGCGTCCGGCCGGGGTCGCGCACCTCGCCGGCCAGCTTGCTCGCGTCCCACCAGCCGCCGAAGGAGAAGAAGGCCGCGACGAACGCGCCGGCCAGCGCGCCGGGCAGCGGCTCCGATCCCGCGCGCTGCGCGGCGAAGGGCGCGAAGTTCGACCAGTCGCCTAAGGACGACGCGAAGCCCCAGCCGACGAGCGCGGCGAGCAGCGCGAGTTTGAGCGCCGTCAGCCAGCGCGCGAGCCGCGCGCCCGCGCGGACGCCGACGACGTTGACGGCGGCCACCGAGATGATCGAAATGAGGGCGGCGAGCTTGACGCCCGCGGGCGAAAGCCCGAGCAGGTAGCCGGCGTAGCCCGCGAGGCCGGCGGCCAGCGCGGCCGCGATGCCGGGATCCATCACGAGGAAGGCCATCCAGCCGTAGAGGAAGGCGACGGGGCGGCCGTACGCCTCGCGCAGGTAGACGTAGCCGCCGCCCGCCTCGGGGAAGCGCGCGGCCAGCTCGCCGTAGCAGAGCGCGCCGCACAAAGCCATCAGCCCCGTCACGAGCCAGACCGCGAGCACGAGCGCGGGCGCGCCGAGCGACTTCGCCATCCCGGCCGGCGTCAGGAAGATGCCGACGGCGATCGTCTCGCCGACGACGACCGCCGCCGCCGTCCTGAAGCCGAGCTGTCTTTTAAGTTGAGCTTGCGTCAAGGATTCTAGGGCTAAAAGACCAGACGCGCGGCGAACTGGAAGGCGCGGGGGCCGCCCGATCCGAAGACGCCGCCGGCGGTCGTGACGGGCCGGCCGAAGGAAGTGGAGCGCAGGAAGCCGGGGCCGGTCGCGTCGTTGCCGTCGCGCACGAGGACGTTCGCGAAGCCGGAGTAGTTGACGTTCGAGACGCCGAGCACGTTCGTCACGTTGAAGAGGTTGAAGACCTCGACGATGGGTTCGAGCCGGACGCGCTCGCCTAAGGACAGGGGCCGCGAGACGCGCAGGTCGAAGGAGTTGAAGCCGTCGCCGAAGCGCGCGTCCTCGGAGACGAGCGGCAGGGGTTGGCCCGCGACGCCGCCGGCGGCGTTGAGCCGCGCGATGTAGCCGTTCAATTCCGCGCCGTCGCGGATGACGCGCCCGCCCGCGTTGCGTTGCAGGCCGGGCAGGCGGGCGCTCCCGTCGGGCAGGAGGATGTCAACGGGGACGCCCGAAGCGAGCGTCCAGAGCGGCGCGAGGCGGAAGCCGAAGGGCGCGCCGAACGAGCCGGCGAAGGTGAAGCGGTGGCGCTGGTCGTTCGGCGTGGGGCCGTATTCGAGTTGCAGGTTCGTGGGATCGACGGGGCCGTTCGAGAAGGGAATCTGATCGTCGTTCGCGTAGTTGAACGCCTTCGAGAGCGTGTAGGAGGAGCGGAACTGGAAGCCGCGCGCGAAGCGCCTCTCGACACTTAAGAGCAGCCCGTCGTACTTCGTCTTCACACTCGATTCCAGATTCTTGACGAGGTCCGGGCCGCCGACGACGGGGTTGAAGACCTGCCCGACGGTGCGGCCGATGATGAAGTGCGTGCCGAAGGTGTGGAGGTAGTCGGCGCGGACGACGAGGTCGTTCAGGAATTGGCGCTGGAGGCCGAGGTTCCACTGCTGCACCATCGGGTTCTGGAGATCGTTGTCGATGATGTTGATGCCGCCCGCGCCCGCGCCCGGCAGGACGAAGCCGGTGAAGGGCGACGGGAGCGTCGGCGCGGGCGGCGGGAACCGGCCGCACGCGGGGTCGAACAGGCACCGCGGCTCGACGAAGAAGACGTTGCCGGCGCGCACCTCGACGGGCAGCGCGCGGCCGTCCAAGCCGCGCTCCAGCGACTGGATTTGGAGCGTGACGCGGTCGTAGTAGATGCCGTAGCCGCCGCGCACGGAGGTGTCGCCGTCGGCGGTCGCCCAGTTGAAGCCGACGCGCGGCGCGAAGTTGTTCGCGTCGCGCCCGCGCTCGCCGCGGAGGAAGGGCCGGACGAGCGGGTTGATCTCGTCGTAGCGGCTGACGTTTTTAACGTCGGTGTCCAACTCGTAGCGCAGGCCGAGGTTCAGGGTCAGGTTCGGGTGGGCGCGCCAGTCGTCTTGGATGAAGGCGGCGAAGTAGTTGTTGTCGGCGTCGGGGATGACGAGCGGCCGGTCGGGGAAGGCGCTGCGGAGCGTGACGGCGAACAGGAGATCGCCGTCGTCGGTGCGGCCGTCGCCGTTGCGGTCGAAGCTGGCGAAGTCTTCGACGAGTTCGACGCGGCCGTCCTGAAAGACGCCGAGGTCGAAGTCCGAGAGCACGCGCTGGAACTCGCCGCCGAGGTGGAGCGTGTGGCCGCCGCGCACCATCGTCAGCGTGTCGGCCACCTGCGCGCGCCGCTGGCGCGTCTGCTGCGGGACGCGGAAGGAGACGCCGTCCTGAATCGAGGGGAAGGTGAGCTGCGGGCCGCGCGCTACGGGTGCGGTGCGGTTGACGAAGGTCGAGTAGCTGAAGTTGAAGCTGTTCAAGTCCTCCGGCGAGATGACGCGCGTGTAGTTGGCGAGGACGGAGTGCGTGCCGTTGCGCGAGGTCTGCCGCTGCGAGGCGGAGCCGATGGAGCGGATGAGCGTGGAGGCCGCGGTGTTCTCCTCGCGCTGGACGGAGTAGCGGAAGGTGAGCCGGTCGCGGTCGGTCGGCTGCCAGTCGAGGCGGCCGGTGCCGAGCAGGTCGTCGAGCGGCGCGTCCGCGAAAGAGCGCGTGATGGCGCGCCGCGCCGCGTCGCGCGAGCCGACGAGCACCGCGCCGTCCTGATTGCGGTACTCGAACGCGCCGAAGGCCCAAGCCTCGTCGCGCTTCACGGGGCCGCCGAGCGTGAACGAGTACTGCTGCCGGTCGAAGGGCGGGTCGTCGGCGGCCGCGCGGTCGAAGGTCGCGGGCAGGCCCTGCCAGCGCGCGTCGCGCAGGTAGGCGGCGGCCGAGCCGTGCACGTCGTTCGTGCCCGACTTGGTCACGATGTTGACGACGCCGGAGGCCGTGCGGCCGAGGCGCGCGTCGAAGCGCGAGGTGGCGACCTGAAACTCTTGCACGGCGTCCTGCGAGACGTTCTGCACCGCGCCGCCGACCACGTCGTCGTTGGCGTCCGCGCCGTCGATGGTGACGCTGCCGCCGCGGCCGAACTGCCCGGCCGAGGAGACGACGACGGTGTTGGTCTTGGTGGGATCGAAGTTGGGCGCGGGCGCGTTGCCGGGCGTGAGCAGGGCGAGTTCGAGGAAGTTGCGGCCGTTGAGCGGCAGCGCCTCCACCTCGCGGACGGAGATGACGTTCTCGACCACGCTCGAAGTCGTGTTGACGGGCTGCAAGGCGTCGTGGCTGAAGTCGTCGACGACGACTATCTCCCCGACTTCGAGGTTCACGTCGGCGGTGACGCTCTGCCCCACCTGCAACAGCACGTCTTTGGCGAGCGCCGTCTTGAACCCCGCCGCCTCGACCCTCACCTCGTACAGGCCGACGGGCATGGCGGCGAAGGTGTAGACGCCCTCGTCGTTCGTCGTCGTCTCGCGCGCCGCGCGGGTCGCGGCGTGGGTGGCCGTCACCTTCGCGCCGGCCACGACCGCGCCGTTCGGGTCGGCGA
>DATCVD010000321.1:0-2017 GCA_036567125.1 Pyrinomonadaceae bacterium
GCGACGGCGCGCGTGCGCTCGTCGGCCTCGCGGCCGAGTGATTCGACCGACGCTTCGAGTTCGGCGGCGCGCGCGGCCGTCGCTTCGAGTTCGGCGGCGAGCCGGTCGTAAGACGCGAGCTGCCCCTGCGCCTGCCCGATGCGCTCGCGCACGTCGGCCGTGCGGTCGCCGATCAGGCGCTCGACGCGCAGCAGGCGATCCGCGCCCTCGCGGTACTCCTCGACCTTGAGCAGCCGGTCGAAGGCGGCCTTGCGCTGGCTCGCGGGCTTGAGGAAGTCGGCCGTGAGCGTGCCCTGCGGGACGCCGATGGCCGACTTGAAGAGCGCGGCCACGTCCGTGCCCGGCTCGATGCCGAGCAGCTGGCGCAGGAGGGCGGCCACGTCGTGCTTCTTCTCGGCGACCTTCGCGCCCAAGCCGGGGTCGTGGACGTAGTAGCCGTTGCCGGTGTCACGGTAGACGGTGTAGCTGCGTCCGTCCGAGTCGCTCTCGAAGGTGACGCGCACCGATCCCTTCTTCGCGCCGCGGCGCAGGAAGTCGTCCTTCGGGTAGTCGAGCACGTCGAAGAGCGCCCACGCGACCGCTTCGAGGATGGTCGTCTTGCCCGCGCCGTTCGGGCCGACGATGGCGGTCGTCCCGCGCTGGAAGTCGAACGCCTCCCGCTCGTAAGCCTTGATGTTGTCGAGTTCGACTCGTGTGACGTGCATGAATTTCTGACGGGCGCGCGCGCTAGGACATGTCTTCGAGTTCGAACAGCGAGAAGTCGGTGACGAGGCTGACGGGGCGGCCCTCGGCGTCGAGGCCGAAGTAGGAGGCGTAGAGGCCGTCGCCGACGCCGGCCGAGAAGACGACGAGGTTCGCGCCCGCGGGCGTCAGCCCGATGTTCGCCCAAGACCAAGTGTGAACGTAGTTCTTGTCCAGCTCGTCGGACACCTGATCGAAGTAGGACTCGTCCTCGTCCACCCTGAGCGCGAGGGCGCGCGCCGCCTCCTCGTCCATGAAACAGCCGGTGCCGGAATCGACGCCGTAGCCGAATATGTCGCCCTCGCTGAGTTCGCCCGGATCGTTGCCCGGCCAGAGCGCCATCTCCCAGCGGGCCGGCTTCCCGCCGCCGAGTCGCAGCATGGCGGCGGCCACCCTCTGATCGCCGTCCTCGAAATGGGCGACGCTCAGGACGACCGGGTAGCGGCCCGGCGCGACGGCGCGGGCGAGCGGCTCGGCCTCCGGCTCGGTCAGCGGGTCGCAGGCCACGACGCGCCCGGTCGTGAGGGTCAGCTCGCCCGCGTCGCGCAGCCGGAGCGTCACCCGCCCGATCTCGGTGGCGATCTCCCTGCCTTCTTCGAACAGTCTGGATAGGTCAGGCGACATGACAAGTTCAGGGCCGGCCCGGACGAAGCATTAGCCTATCATGTCGCCTCCCTTTTTGTCCGCGCGCGGGATCAGCGCGAGCAGCGAGACGGGGCTGGCGAGCAGCAACCACATCATCGCCGCGAGGCCGAAGCGTTCGGCGAAGAGGCCGAGGGCGAGCGGGACGAGTCCGCCGACGAGGCCGGCCGTGCTGTGGAGCGAGACGGCCGTCGAGCTGCGGCCGGGCAGCGCCGCGTAGAGCTGCGCCTTGAGGATCGCGTACCAGCCGGAGTTGGCGAGGCCGAGCAGCGCGAGCGCGACGAGCTTCGCGGCGACGCCCGGCGCGGCGAGGAGGGCGGGCAGCAGCGCGAGCGAGGCGAGCGCGCTCCAACGCAGGTACGAGAGGCCGCGGACGCGTTCGAGCAGCGGGATGATCAGAAGATCGCCCGCGAGGCCGACGCCCGTCCAGACCGCGACGGCGACGGCCGCGCGGCCCTCCGCCAAGCCGACCGCGTCGACGAAGTAGAGCGCGATGAAGCCGTGGAAGCCGTCGAGCATCAGGTCTGCGAGTTCGAGCAGCGCGAGCCAGCGCACGACCTCGCGCCGCCTGAGAGCGCGCCAAGCGGCGGCCGCGCCCTCACGGAACGCGCCGAGACGCGAAGTGGCGGCAGCC
>DATCVD010000322.1:0-5341 GCA_036567125.1 Pyrinomonadaceae bacterium
CGTTCCGCCCGGGCGGCGCGCTCACGCGCCTCGAACTCGCGCGCGCGATGGCCGCCTTCGCCCGCCTCGCCGCGGAGTAAAAGTCGGAAACTCTGGAAAATCAGCCCCGCGCCCGTAGTTTAATTCTGAAGTCCGATTGCGCCCCGCGCCCGAAGTCTCGAAAAACTTCGGGCGCGGAATTTTTTTTGCCCGCCCGCCTTCGGCCCAAGCGGCAGCCAAGAATCAGCCAAGAGTCGGCGGCTATCATCACGGCGATTCAAAGTCGGGAACCCTCGGAAGTTGCCGGCGCGGCCGTTCGGCGCGGCCCCGCCGGCCCACAATGCCCCGCCGTCAAAGGAAGATTCATGATGAAAAGATCGAGAGCTGACATGCCGCGCCGTTCCGCCAAGGCGCTCGGCGCAACCCTCACGGCCGCGGCCGCGCTCTTCGCGCTCGCCTTCGCCTTCGCCCCGCTGCCTACGCGGACGGCCGACGCCGCCAGTCCCGCGTCGAGGACGCTCATCCCGACGGCCACTTCGCCCATCACTTGGGCCGGGACTGCCACCGGCGGCGGCGCTTTGAATCTCGCGCCCGTCGTCGGCGGCGAGGCGCTGTGCCGCGACGGCCTGACCTGCGACACCTTCACCTTAAACGTCGGCGGCATGCCCGCGGACTGGGCCGGCAAGCGCGTGCGGGTCAAGCTCGAATGGTCGCTGCCCGTGACCGATTACGACCTCTACATCCACAAGGACTCGAACGCCGGGCCGCTCGTCGCCAGCTCCGGCCGCGGCCTGACCGCGCCGAATGAGCCGCTGACGCTCGAAGACACGACGATTGATCCGTCCGTCTCCGGCACGGGCGTTTACACCGTGCGCGCCGTTTACTACGCCGCCACCTCGCTCGATCAGTACCGCGGCAGCGCCGCGGTCGAACTCAAACCCGTCGCGCCCGCGACGCCCACGCCTCCGCCGTCAAGCGCGACGCCGCCGGACTACCGCAACTACTCGCCGCCCGCCGGGATGGGCGAGGGCGCGGCCGAGCCGACCCTCGGCGCGAACTGGGCGACCGGCTCGGTCATGTTCATCTCCGGCCTCGAAACGCTGCGCGTCACGTTCAACGACGCGGTCTCGCCCGCGGCCGCGACGTGGGCGGACGTTTCCGCGCCGCAGACCTCGCTCACCACCTTCGATCCGATCCTCTTCACCGACGGCGACGCCGGCCCGTCGCGCACCAACCGCACCTTCGTCTCGCAACTCCTCCCGACCAAGGTCAGCCTGATGGCCTTCACCGACGACGACGGCGCGACGTGGACTCCGTCGCAAGGGGCGGGCATCAACTCCGGCGTCGATCACCAGACGGTCGGCGGCGGCCCGTACGCCCGCAACGCCGACGGCACGCTCAAGGGCGCGGCCGTCCAACTGCCCGGACTCGACCTTCAGCTCTACCCGAACGCCGTCTATTACGCCTCGCAGGACATCGGGCTGGCGCAGATCGCGCGCAGCGACAACGGCGGCCTGACCTTCGGCCCGGCCATCCCGATGTGGACGCTCGTGCAGTGCGGCGGCCTGCACGGCCACATCAAGGTCGCGCCCGACGGCACGGTCTACGTCCCGAACAAGTCGTGCGGCGGTGAGCAGGGCGTCGCCGTCTCCGAGGACAACGGGCTGACGTGGTCGATCCGCACCGTGCCCGGCTCGACGCCCGGCGACACCGATCCGTCGGCCGGCATCGGCCAAGACGGCACGCTCTACCTCGCCTTCGCCGACGGCGACGGCCGCGCGAAAGTCGCGGTCTCGCGCGACCGCGGGCTGACGTGGGCGAGCGTGGCGGACGTGGGCGCGACGCACGGCATCAAGAACACGGTCTTCCCGGCGGCGGTCGGCGGCGACTCCGACCGGGCGGCGGTCTTCTTCCTCGGCTCGGCGGCCGAGGGCGCGAACGGGCGCGGGACTGATCTCACGTTCGCCGGCACTTGGTTCGGCTACGTCGCCACGACCTACGACGGCGGGCAGACGTGGGTGACGGTCAACGCCACGCCGAACGACCCCGTGCAGCGCGGGGTGGTGTGCACCTTCGGCACGACGTGCCCCGGCGCGACGCGCAACCTGCTCGACTTCAACGACGTGACCGTCGACGCCCGCGGCCGGGTGCTGGCGGCTTTCGCCGACGGCTGCGTCACGCCCGCCTGCCTCGGCGGCGCGGACAGGAACGGCGACGGCCGCCTCGACGGCAACGACAACGACGGCGCGCAGCGCGCCACGATCATCCGCCAGTCCGGCGGGCGCGGGCTCTTCGCCGCCTTCGACTGAGCCGCGGCGGCCTTCGGCTGACGCGGCCGGCCCCGACAAACGCCTCGCGCGTTGCGGCCGGTCAGTCAACGGGGCGGGCCGGCGGGCGACTCTGTCAGGAAGTCGCCCGCCGGCCCGCTCTGCCGCCCGGCCTCCCTTGCCTCTCCCGCCCGCGCGCGGTGAAGCTTGCGCGGTGAAACTTGCGCGCGGCGATCTGTCCCGACGCGCTTCGGTCTGCTAGACTCGCGCGCACGGACGCGGGTCGAGTTCACGCCATGGAAAAAATCGCCCCCCTCAAAACAGTCGCCGCTCATAAAAAAGTCGTCGCCGTCTGCTGCCTGCTGCTGCTCGCCGCCGCCTGCGCGAAGGCGTCGCGCGAGCCGCGGCCGGAGATACTCGGCGTCCGCCTCGGCATGAGCCGCGACGAGGCGCGCGCGCGCTTGCAGGGCATCGGCCAGCTTGAGAAGGAGGAGCGCCGGCAGCAGGAGGTCTGGCGGCTCAACGACGACGCGAGCTACAGCCACCTCATCGTCGCCTACGACAAGGGCTACACCGCCGTCCGCTTCGTCACGGCCGTCGCCAAAGAAGGCGGCAGCCGCGTCCGCTACAGCGACGTGATCGACGCGGGGCGCGCGCGCGCCGACGTGACGCCCGCCACGCGCACCTACACGCAGCAAGTCGCGGCGCGCGACGGCCACCCCGCCTTCGTCGTCAAAGCCATCGGCAGCGACCCGGAGTCTTTGAAGTACTACTCGGTCGAGAAGATCGACTGACGAGCGGATCGACCGAGCCTGCGGCCCCGAAACGCTCAAGCCTCACGGGCCGAAAGCCCAAGCCCTCACGAACCGCCGGACAGACCACCAACCTTCCGCCATTTCGCACGCCGCCCGTGATCCCTCGCGGCCACACTTGCCGCGTAAGAGGGTGAGGCCGACTGAGGCCGCTTACAGCCCGACGGCGTCGGGCGCATACAAACGAAAACACGTTCCGGCCCCGACCCGTTTTTCGGGCCGACGACCTTTAAGGAGTCTCCCCATGAAGACGCTTCGCCCGCTCATCTTCTCGGCCGTCACGCTCTGCCTGCTTTCCATTTCAGCCGCCGCGCAGGCGCAGTTGACCGCCAGCTCGGCCCGCGCCGTCCCGCGCCTCGCCCCCATCGACAAGGGCGAGCGCGAGCGCCTGATCCACAAGTCGCAGGTCTGGCAGCCGGTCAACGCGGCCTCGCTCGACCTGCTGCGCGGCCCGAAGGATTCTTCGAGCATCCCGCTCGACGAGGCGAGCGTCTCCGGCAAGCCGCTCGACTGCGAGTACATCCCGTGGGGCGGCGAGAACGTGAAGCACTCCGACAGCAAGACGCCGAAGTTCAACTGCCGCTTGGCGAACGGCGAGAAGATCAAGGTCAAGTACGATCTCAAGAACCGCGAAATCTTCAGCGAGATCATCGGCACGCGCATCGCGTGGGCGACGGGCTTTCTGGCCGACGCCGTCTACGCCGTCTCGCTCAACTGCAAGAAGTGCCCGCGCGACCCGTGGGCGGCCAAAGACGGCGAGACCGGCGCGGGCCAGCTCTACCCGCTGGCCGCCGTCGAGCGCGAGCTGCCCGGCCGGAGCATCAAGGCGGGGGCCGAGGGCGGCTTCGACTTCAAGGAGGTCGATAAGATTTCCGCGGCCGAGGGCGGCGCGCCCCGCGCCCACGTGGACGCGCTCAAGCTGCTCGCCACGCTCGTCTATTACAACGACGCGAAGCCCGACAACCAGCGCATCATGTGCCCGCTCGACTCGATCACGCCCGACGGCCGCTGCGAGCGGCCCGTCATGATGCTCGACGACATGGGCGCGACTTTCCTCGGCGGCGGCGGCTTCCTCGGCGGCAGCGGGAGGAAGGCGAGCCTCAAGGGCTGGGCCAAGCGCTCCGTGTTCAAGGACAGCGCCTGCACCGGCAACGTCCCCGGCGACTCCAACAGCACGCTCCGCAGCCCCAAGATCAGCGAGGCCGGCCGCGCCTTCCTCGCGCAGCAGCTCGCGGAGCTGCGCAAGAACAAGCTCGTTGACATCTTCCGCGCCGCGCACGTCGCCGAGGTTCCGGGCGAGGGCAACACGCCCGAAGCGTGGGCCGCCGCGTTCGAGGCCAAGATCGACGAGATCGCCAGCACGCGCTGCGGCCGCGGCTAACGCGCCCGGCGTCCCGGAGTCGGGTCGCGCGACGCGCGCGGGCGAAAATCCGAGAGACGCGGGTTTGTCAGGCGAGCGGAGGGCGGGTGAGAGCAGGGGCGGGTGAGAGCAAGGGCGGATAACCGCAGGGGCGGGCGAGACGAAGGGCGGATCGGTCGAGTGGCCGATCCGCCCTTTTTAACTTTCGCGCCGGCCGTCCTACATTTTCGAGACCATGTCGCCGCCGTTCAGGCCCGGCGTGTCTCCGAAGTTGCCGCCCTTCGCGGTCTGATCCTGAATGCTGGCGATGCCGCCCTGAACTCGCTTCGCCTCTTCGGGACTCAACTCCTTCTCGTCCCGCGGCAAGTCTTCGACGTTGACGCGTCTCTCTGGTTTATCGTCTGCCATCGCGTGTTCTCCTTTGGCCCGCTATACGGGCGCTCGGCGCGGGTCGGATTCGGTCGCGCAAGGGGTGCGGGGGTGTAGGCTTGTACAACTAACGGGGCGGGGGAGTCAACGTTTCGGCCGAGGCGGTCGGGGAGGGAAGGCGGCGGCGGGAGGGGGGCGCGGCCGTGCTTCCGCGCGGCCCTCAGTTGGCGCGCACGAGGTCGCCGGGCTTGAGGCCGGCCGGGGGCGCGAGGATCACGAGTTCGCCGGGCGCGAGTCCCGTCGTGATCTCGACCTGATCGCCCGCCTCGGAGTTGATCCACACCTGACGCTCCACGCACCTGTCGCCCTGTAGGACGTAGAGCGGGGCGGAAGCGCCCGGCCGCGGCTCGCTCCCCGCGGGGAAGGCCGCGCGCGGAATCCAGACGAGGGCGGCCCCGCCCGCGCGCGGGACGTGGACGTTGACCGAAAGGCCCGGCGCGAGTCCGCCGCCGCCGATCACGTCCGCCAAGTAGCCGCTCGTGCTGCTCGCCGCG
>DATCVD010000323.1:0-3530 GCA_036567125.1 Pyrinomonadaceae bacterium
GGGCGCGCCGTCCCGCCACTCGGATAGCGAAGCTGCGGTGCGCCCGCCCTCGGCCCGTACGCGGATGAATGTCGGGCGCGAGAACCCTTGCTCCTTGCCCGCGTTCAAATCACGGATGAACTGCGACCAGACCTCCGGCTCCGCGCCGCCCGGCGGGAGTTTCATTAGCCTCGCCCACGTGCCGCTGTTCAGGTACAGCCCTTTACCGCCGGGCGGGACGTAGGCCTTGGCCGCGTGCGTGTGCCCGTTGATGATCACGTCTCCCCCCTGCGCGGCGAGGAAGGCCGCGTCGCGCGCGCCGGCGTCGGGCACGTCGGGGTTGAAGAAACTGTCCGTGATCGCGGTCTGGCGCAGGTAAGGAACCAGCAGGTCTATCTGCGTGCCGACGCCCCACTCGCGGATGAAGCCCCTCGTCTGCCTCTGCTCGACCGACTGGAGCCAGCGCTCGAATCCGCCGTCGTCGGTCTCCGCCTGCGACGTCCTGTAAAGTGTCCGCGGGCTTATCAGGCGGCGCGCCTCGCTCACGACCGAGCGCACCTTCATGCGACCGTACTGCCTGATCAGGCCGAGGAGCCGCGCCCGCCGGCTCCGGTCAATCAGGGGATTGTGGTTGACGTTCGCGTAGACGAGCGAGAGCACCGCGGCCTCCGGCTTCAGCAAGTCGACCCACGGGAACTCACGGCGCACGTCGCGCAACAGCCCGACGAACTCGGTGCCGGGCGGCGGCGTGTACCGTATGTCGAGGCCGAGTAGCCTGAGCGGCAACTTGCGGTGCCGGGGATCGATGCCGCGACTCGACAGCATCAGCTCGCGGCGCAGCGTCTCGTGGTCGATCTTGTTCCACGCGTCGTACGTATCGCCGTGCTCGATGACGACCTCGGCCGCGCCGACGCGGGCGCGGGCGGCAAGCCCGTGGGCCAGCCACGTGACGGCGGCCTTGCCGAGCGCCCCCGTTAAGCGCCCCAGCGCCGCCCCGACTACGCTTTGGACTTCGGGCAGCACCAGCTCCGGGTCGTGGTTGCCGGCCAGAATGACGACCTCGTGATCGGGAGACTTCGCCAGCAGCGAGAGAGCGCGAAAAACCTCCTCGTGGTTTTCGATCATCTTTTTCGCGCGCGCGGCCGCTTCGGCCAGATCAGACGCGGCGGCGGTGTCTTCCCCGTCACCGAGTACGAGGAAGTCGAGCACATCTCCGTTGAGGAATAGGGTGCACGGGCGGACTTCTCTGTGGAGCCACGCGAGGAAGCTCGCCAGTTCGTCATCCGCTTGGAAAAGCCCCCGGCCGCGTTCGGCAGAGATGTGGAGGTCGCTGATGACGACGATTTCGTCTGCTTGTAGCATCAGTGAATCTCAGGCTAGAAGGGTTTCAGGCGGGAGGTGGAAGGCGGGGCTGCGAAGCTGCGGGTCAGCCTCGCAGCCGCCTTCACCTTCGGTCTCCTGCTCGGAAGCCATGAGTCGGAAGATGTGGTGAACCGAGCGAATGCACACTTTCCTGCGGGGCAACCCGGCTGACACTTTCCTCAGCTTCACCGCGATTCGCAAGTACTGTTTGGTCTGCATGTCGATGACCTCCTTTCACCTTGGTCGCCCCCGCAAATTGCACCTGCCGTGCCACCCTGAGACACACCTATTCCCTTCAAATCCCTGCCTTTCGCCGCCGCCTTGTGCAAAACTAGTGCGATTTTCCGTACTGGGAATTTGATTTACTGGACTGGGCCACAGACGAGACTCGTCCGATGAGGGCAGGGCTACGGTTCGGCGCTCAACCGCGCGCCTAACGGCCCAAACCAATCGACGCGGGAATTTCCACGCCGTGTGCGGGGTGTGGCGGGAATGAGCTTACAAGACAGCTACGGTGACTAGGTGGCAGCGGTGAGGCTGGCCGCGCTGGCCGGCGACGAACTCGGCCGCCTCAGAGGCGCGCGGTTCGTATTCCCGGCGCTCGACGGCGAAGACTTCAACGCCCGCCCTGCCGCCGTCGCCCGCCCCGCCTTCCTCTAATCCGAACCCCGCGAGGGGCGGGTTTGGTTTTCGACGACCCCGATCCGGGCGTCAGGCGATCCGCCTTGCGGGCATACGGGTTCACGGGAGCGGCTGACGCCCGTGAGCTACTCGCCAGCCGCGGTAAGGGCGACAAAGACAGAAGGGTGCGGACATTCGCGCGGAACGTTCTGCGGGTCAGTAAAGATTCGTGGCGGTTACTCTAGAGTACGGTGCCGCCCGGCGCGCCGCCCGCAGGCGACAGTTGCGCTACCGCGTAGGCTCCTTCGTTGGCGAAGGGGTCGGCGGCGTTGCGCCCGTGGGCACGAGCCACAACTCGGCCGACGGCTCCGCCCTGCGCCCCCCTTCAACGACCACGATGCGGGCTTCATCCACCCCCCGGCGGGAGACGAGGTAAGAGCGCGCCCGCTCCCCACGCTTCGCGGACCCGCCCGCGCCCTCACGCCGGCCGCTGTAAACGATGATGTATCCTTGGGCCGTCGGCTCGTTTTGCAGCGCGACGACGAAGTTGTCGAGGCGCGCCTTCTCGTCGTTGAAAGTGATCGCGTCGTACTCGTCAAGGCGCGCGGGCTTGGGCCGTTTAACGAGCGCGGCCGTGCAGGAATCCGCCATCGAGCACTGCCGGGCGTAGCCGCCCACGTCAACCGTCGCGGTAATCGTCTGCCCGCCCACGCCGGCCGTGTCGACCTTGATCGTCGGAGTGCCCTGCCCCGACGAGATCGAGCCGGCCGAGACCGTCCAGTTGAAGGTCGGCTCGACGTTCGGGTCAGCGCCGCTGACGCTGGCCGTGAAGGTGAGCGACTCACCTTCGACGACGTGGTCGGGGCAGGTGACGCTGACCGTCGGGCACGGGGGCTCGGGGGTGGGGACGAATGCAACGATTTCGGTGATCTTGGAGGCTTGGTTGTTACAACCCGGGTTCACCGCGGCGACCTTCACCGAACCCGTATAGACGTCTGTGACTTCGATCTGCGCCGACCCCTGCCCGCTGGCGATTGAGCCGGCCGAGACCGTCCAGTTGAAAGACCGGCCCACGTCGGGGCTGGCGTTGTAGGTCATCCGCTCGTTGGCCCGCGCATAAACCGGCCCGCTCACGTTGAGCGTGGGGCACTGCCGCGTGGGGGCGAGCGGCCCGAACGCGGTCGCCAGCAACGCCAAGGACGAAAGCAGCAGCGCGAGGCCGCCCCGCCGGGCGAGCCTGTTGACGTGTCTCTTCGGTGTGTGCACGGGGCAAGTCCTTTCGGCCACGTTCAACCCGCCGGGCAGACTTCCCAACGTGTCGAGGCGGTGTGGCGGTTCAGTTGTCGCTCGGCGCTAAAACATGAGCGGCGGGCCGACCTCGAACGGGCGGGGCTTCCCCTCCCGCCGATCCGAGCGGGCGCACCTGCCCGGCCTGCTGCCCTCAGAATGGCGGAGACGTTTCGGCGCGAAACATTTCGGCGGCCCGCCCGCCGGGAGTCGGCGGGCCGCCCGATCAAGCTGACCGACTACTCTCCTCCCGGTCGCCGGCGGCGGCGGCCGCGCGGGGT
>DATCVD010000324.1:0-3415 GCA_036567125.1 Pyrinomonadaceae bacterium
CCGGCAACGCGCGCCGCCGGCCGCGCCGGGGACTCGCTTGACAGCGCGGGGCGCGCGCCGTCATCCTTCGGCCGCGAACCGAATAGACCGAAAAGAGAGTTCGAGCGCGCGGGCGGGCGGGCACGCCCCGCCGCTTACCGCGACCGCGAGAGTTTCGGCTCGCCCCTCGGACTTGAAGAATCCCATGAACCAGTACGGCGACCCGGCGATCCGCATCACGCTGCTGCCGCGCGACACCAACCCGCAGGGCACGATCTTCGGCGGCATCATCCTCAGCTACATCGACATGGCCGGCGCGGTCGAGGCCCACCGCCGCACCGGCGTCGAGCGCTTCGTCACGGTCGCCATGCGCGAGGTCGTCTTCCACGAGCCGGTCTTCGTCGGCGACCTCGTCAGTTTCTACGCCGATACGACGAAGATCGGCAACACCTCGATCACCGTGCGCGTCATCGTCGAGGCCCAGCGCTACGGCGGCACGGGCGGCGAGCGCATCAAGGTGACCGAGGCCGAGGTCATCTACGTCGCCGTGGACGCGAACCGGCGGAAGACGAGGATACCTGACAACGTCAGAAACGCCCCATCCCACACGAACCTCGCGTGAGCCGCCGCGCGACCCTGCGCAAAATTAAGCGGGCGGCGAACGAACAGCGGGGGCGGCGTGCCACTCAAGGCACGCCGCCCCCGCTCGGTTTGAACGACTCGCCGTCCGTCGCGGCTTCGAGGGTCGAGGAGACATCGGGCGTGATGCCGTGATCGACGAACCGGCCGAAGCGGGTGAAGCCGGCGTGGATGTTGGAGCCGCCGGGGCCGGCCGCCCTGTGCGGGCGCGTCCGTGCGCTTCCGGCTTGCCCGCGCTCCGGGCCATCAGTTGAGCCGCGCTTGGAGTGTGTGGAGGGCTTTGGCGGCTTGGGCGAAGTTGGGCTCTTCTTCGAGGGCGAGGCCGTAGTGGCGGGCGGCTTCGAGGAGGCGGCCGCGGTGCTCGTAGACTCGGCCGAGGTTGAAGTGGGGGAAGGCGCGGGCCTCGTAGCGGGGCGCGCGCAGCGCGCGGCGGAACCAGCGGACGCAGTTGAAGCGGTCGCCCTTGGCGAGCAGGTAGCTGCCGATGTCGTTGTAGGGGTTGCCGAAGTCGGGATCGACCTGGATCGCCAGCAGGCACTCGCCGATGGCCTCGTCGTAGCGCTCCCGGAAGCTATAGACCCAGCCCAAAAAGGTGTGGGCCTCGGCCGTCGGGTAGGCGGCGATGGAGCGGCGGTAGAGTTCTATCGCGCCGTCGTAGTCCTCCTCCTGCTGCGCCGCGTACGCGCGGCGGAACAACTCGACCGCCTCGCGCCGCGCCGCCGCTGCCGCTGTCTCCTCATCTTTCATAAAAGCCGTGAACCGTAACGGGTGGTGGGGGGCTGTTAGCTGTTAGCAAAACAAAAGATCAGGAGGGAAGCCGAGAACTGATCTCTTCCGGCTAACAGCTAACAGCTAACAGCTAACAGCTAACAGCTAACGGCTAATCGCTTCTTATCACCCGTCACGGCTGTTGATCTTCCCGCCGGATGCGGCCGTCCTCTTTGGGGGCGATCTGCTTGTCGGCGGCGATCAGGTTCATGATGACGGCCGGCTCGACCTGCGCGTTTTCGGGTTCGATGAGCAGGCGCGCGCCCTTAAACATCGCGTAGCCGTCGCCGCCGCCGCGGACGAAGTTGCTGAGGGCGAGCGTGTAAGTCTTCCGGTCGTCGAGCGGCCGGCCGCCGACCGAGACCGTGGTGACGCGCGAGCCGACGGGGCGGCGCGCGTCGTAGCTGAAACGGAGGCCGGACACCTGCGGGAAGCGGCCCGCCTCGGGTTCCTCGCGGGCGCGCGCGACGCCGTGTTCGAGCGCGGCGCGCAGGGTCGCGCCCGTCACCTCGATTTTGACGATTGAGTTCTCGAACGGGAGGATCGAGAGCACGTCGCGCTTCGTGACGGGGCCGGGGCCGTAGGTCGTGTTCGAGCGGATCGAGCCGCCGTTGACGAGCGCGACCTCGGAGTTGGTCTGGCGGCGGTAGGCGTCGGCGACGAACGAGCCGAGGTTGGTCTCGCGCGTGCGGTTCGTCTCCTGCCGCGCGTCGAGCACGACGGTGGTCGTGCCGACGGGCTGATCGAGTTCGGCCGAGAGTTTCTTCTCGAACTCGGCGACGACCGCGGCCGACTCCGGGTCGTCCTTGATCTGATCGGTGACGGGGATGATCTCCCAGTCGATGCCCTCAAGCTCGCCCGTGCGTTTGGAGATGAGCAGGTCGATGCGGCCGAGGTTGACCGCGTCCGACCCCATCTTGAAGATCGGCGTGCGCGCCGAGAGCGAGGTGATGACGGTGTGCTCGTGGCCGCCGATGATCGCCGCGAGGCCGGGGGCGCAGCGCGCGAGCGCCTTGTCCTCCACAATCGACATGTGCGTCAGCGCGACGACGACGCGCGCGCCCGCCTTGTTCAACTGGCTGATCGCCTCCTTCGCCACCGCGCACGGCTCGCGGAACTCGACGTCGGCCGAGGCCGAAGACGTTTGCTTCGTGTCGGGCGTGAGCAGGCCGAAGAAGCCGACCCGGACGCCGCCCAACTCGCGGACGACCGTGGGCGGCGTGTCGCCGAAGGGCCGGCCCGTCTTGCGGTCGATGACGTTCGTGCCGAGCCACGTGAAGCGCGACTCCTTCATCCGCTCGCGCAGGACTTGATCGCCGAAGTCGAACTCGTGGTTGCCGAGCACGGCGAGGTCTAAGCCGGTCGCGTTCCAGACCGAGATCATCTGCCGGCCCTTGAAGATGTTCGACGCGACCGAGGGCGCGAGCGTGTCGCCGCCGAGCAGGTAGAGCGTGTGCGGCGACTCCGCCTGAATCTGCTTCCGCAGGGTGTGGACGCGCGCCAGCCCGCCGCGCTTGCCGCGCTCCACGGGCGCGATCTGGTACACGTCGTTAACCTGCAACAGCGTCACGCGCACGATCTCCGCGGCCTCCGCGCCGGCGGGCTGCTGCGGCTGCTGCGCGCTCGCCGCGGGCCGTGCGAGGCAGACGAAGACGAAAGCGGTTAAGACGCGGGCGAGCGCGCGAGGCGAAAGTGTCGGTGAAAGTTTCATGCTGTTGTTCCGTGGGAAAAATTGCACCGGCGCGATCCCGGAAAGTCGGTCGGGCCGGAAACGTCCTCAGTCAGGCGCGAGTCGGTTCGGGGTCGACCGGGGCGCGCGGGCCGCGCGCGGCGTCTTCGTTAGGCCGCCCCGCGACGGCTCGATTATACTGGCACGCCAAAACGCGCGCACGCGACTCGGCCCGGCCCGTCCGAAGCCACTTTGAAGCCCGGACTCACGCGGCGCGCGCGGCCGGCCGGATAATGCCCACATGGTCAACACGAACAACCTGAGAGTGAGCGCCGCCGCCGCCGCCCCGCGCGCGCGCCG
>DATCVD010000325.1:0-2286 GCA_036567125.1 Pyrinomonadaceae bacterium
CGGCGGGCGCGGTGACGTAAGTGCCGTCCGAGCAGCCGACGGTCGCGGGGCCGAAGCCGCCGGGCGCGGGCGCGGCGGCGTAGCGCAGGAATCCGGTGACGCTGTCGAAGATGTAGCGGCCCTGGAAGAAGCCCCGGAAGACTTGCGAGTTGAGGCTGTGCACCCACTCGCCGCCGAACTTGAAGGTGTGGCGGCCCGCGACGACCGAGAGGTTGTTTTTGACCTGCGTGCGCCAGAACAACTCGTCCACGTTCGGGCCGAGGAAGAACGGGCTGCCGAAGCGGAAGGTGGTGGCGAAGCCCATCGCCGTGTCCGCCGGCACGTTCGACTCGACGGCCGAGCGCGGGCGGTTCTCGCGCCCGTAGGTGAAGTGGAACTCGTTGACCCTGGTCGGCGAGAGCGTCGAGAAGAGGTTGGCGTTGAAGACGTTGATCTTCGACGGCCCCTCGACGCCGTTGGCCGAGTTGCCGTAGGTCGAAACGTCGAAGGTCTGATTCTCGTTGCGCGAGTAGTCGAAGCTGTGCGAGAGCGTGAGGCGGTTGTTGGCCGTCAAGTCCCAGTCGAGTTTGCCGAGCAGGGCGGTGTTGCGCACCGGACGTTTGACGGGCAGGCCCTCCTCCTGATTGCGCGCCGTGCGGAAGAAGTTGAGGAGCGCGAGCCGCTGGCAGTCGGCGTTCGCGTTGATCAGCGCCTCGTCGGCGAGGACGGTCGGCGCCGGCACGGGGCAGGGCGCGCCGCCGACCTGCTCGGAGAGATTCGCGCGCGTCAGGTTCTCGAAGATCTGCTCGAAGGCGACGAAGTAGAAGGCGCGGTCGCGCCTGACGGGGCCGCCGACGTTGCCGCCGAACTGCTCGCGGTGGAAGTCGGTGAGCGGGCGGCCGTCCGAGGTGTTCGCGGTCAGGGCCGCGAGCCGCTGGAAGTGGAAGACGGAGCCGTGCACGTCGTTCGTGCCCGACTTGGTGACGACGTTGACGACGCCGCCGGCCGTGCGCCCGAACTCGGCGGTCGCGCCCGTGGCGATGACCTGAAACTCTTTGATGGCGTCGAGGGGTATGTCGATGGCGGCGCGCTGCCCGCCCGCCTGCTCGCCGAAGAAGCCGTTGTTGTAGTCGCCGCCGTCGAGGCTGATGTTGTTGAAGACGCCGCGCTGGCCGGCGAAGTTGATCTCGTCGCCGTCCGGCCCCTGCACGACGGAGACGTTGGGGGTGAGCGTCAGCAGGTCTTCGAACTTGCGGCCCAAGACGGGGAGGTTCGAGATGGCACGCTCCTCGATGGTCGTCGTCACCTGCGTGGCGGTCGTGTCCACGGTTTGGACGGCCGAGACGGTCACGGTCTCGGCCACCTGCGAGACCTTCATCGAGAGATCGAGGTTCGCGGTCTGCCCGACCGTCAGCGCGAACTCCTCCTGCGCCAGCGTGGCGTAACCCTGCTTCGAGACGGCGAGCGTGTAGCGGCCGGGCCGCAGTTGCAGGAAGACGAAGCGGCCGTCCTCGTCCGTCTGAAGCGTGCGCGTCAGGTTGGTCTCGACGTTTCGCACTTCGACCGCCGCGCCCGCGACGACCGCGCCCGCCTCGTCGCGCACCGTGCCCTGCACGACGCCGGTCGTGATCTGCGTCTGCGCGCGCGCGGACGACGCGAGGAGGAAGAGGGCGAGGGCGAGCTTGAGGGCGGGCGTGAGCTTCGGGCGGGACGGGGAACGCATGTGCATCTCCTTTGCTGCGGCGGCTCGTGCGCGACAGGTCGCGGGACTCGGAAACGGGCGTCGCGTCGGAGGCGTGTCGCCGAACGACGGCGCGGCCCGGCCGCGCCTTGCGGGCGCGGTGGTTGCGGAGACGGCGGACTAAAAACTGTGCGGACGCGAGGCGGGCCTGACTGGGTCGGCAGATGTTAATGAGAGGCCGCGACGGCTGTCAACAACTTTAACGGCGGGGCGGCGACTTTAAATGCGGCCCGGCCGACCGTCTTACGAAGCGCGGCCGTTCGGGTGAAGTTCATTCGGCCGCGAAGTTGTCCTTGCCGCAGGGCAGCGCGTCGAAGCGCGAGAGCACGCGGCGGAAGAGCGGGTCGCACACGTCCGGCATGGCGGGGCCGACCCAGCGGGGCACGCCCGCGCCGCCCGCGTAGTAGTCGGGCAGGTGTTGGAGCAGCGGCCCCGCGCCGCCCAGCGGATCGAGCGCGCCGAAGACGACGCGGCCGACGCCGTGCAGCAAGAGCGCGCCCGCGCACATCAGGCAGGGTTCGAGCGTCGTGTAGCAGGTCATCTCTCGCGCGCGCGGCCAAGCCGGG
>DATCVD010000326.1:0-4508 GCA_036567125.1 Pyrinomonadaceae bacterium
GGCAGCGCGGGCAGGCGGAAGGTGAGCGTGTTGCCCGCGACATCGGGGTCGAGCCGGCGCTGCTCGTCCGCGCCGACGCGCAGGGTCGCCGTGCCCGGCGCGTAGTGGAAGGAGACGGGCAGTTGATCCGTGACGACGAGATCGCGCAGCGCGCCCTGCGTGGTGTTGCGGACTTCGACGCGGTAGTTGACCACGTCGCCGATCTCGGCGCGCTGCTGGTCGGCCGTCTTCGCGATCTCAAGCGACTGCAACTCGAAGACCGGGATGTTGAGCGCGACGCTCGCCAAGTTTTCGAGCGCGACCTCGGACTCGGTGAGCGCGTAGCCGCCCGCGACGGCGAGCTGCTGCTCGTCGAGGGCGCGCGCCGTGGCGGTGTAGAGGCCGAGCGCGCCGGGCCGCACCGTGAACTCGATCAGGCGGCGGCGGTAGCCGGGCGCGGCGACCGAGAGGTAATAGACGGCGGGCGACGACGGCGCGCCGAGCTGCGCGGGCGAGAGCGCGAAGCTGAACGTGCCGCCGTGCCGCGTCACGTACGGGTTCTCGTTCGGCTCGTTGGGCGTAAACCCGATGTCGGGGACTGTCTGGAGCGGCGCGTCGGTGGTCTGCGCGGTGAGGAGCGAGACGCGCGCGCCGGCGACCTGTGTCGCGCCGCCGCTGCGGCCGGCGAAGACGACGCCGAACGGGTTGACGACGGCGGTCGCGGCGGACGTTCCCGTAGATTCGAAGTTGTCGCCCGAGACGGTGGCGACGTTGACCGCGCCCGTGCCCGGCGTGATGCCGCCGGTGACGCGCGCGCGGAAGTGGAGCGTGACGACTTCGCCCGCGCGCACCTCGCTGATTCGCACTTCGAGGCGGCGCGAGTTGTTCGCGGTGCGGCCCTCGTCCGCGTCGGGCGCGTCGGTGAGCGCGCGGTTGCCGAGGCGCAGGGAGCCTGCGACGTAGTCGATGCCGGCGGGCAGATCGTCGGCGAGCAGGACGTTGCGCGCGATGACCGCGCCGCTGTTGCGGAAGGCGACGGAGTAGTCGAGCTGTTCGGAGGGCGCGGTGGTGACGCGCGGGCGCTCGTTGACGAGCTTGAGCGGCGGGAGCGCGGGGTTCGAGGGGTCGGTCAGTCGCGCGCTCTCGCCGACGGCGTTGATGATCGTGCCGTCGTCCGAGGCCGCGCCGTTCGCCGCCGAGGTGACGTTCGAGCGCGCGGTCAGCCGGACGGTCAGGCGCGTGCCGGCCGCGGCGTCGTTCACGTCGACGACGGCGATCACGCCCACGCACGCGCCGGGCGCGAGGCGCGGCGAGAGCGTCGCGTTGACGGCGGCGGCCGTGTCGGCGTCGGTGAGAGTGCCGGTGTTGTCCGTGTCGAAGTGGAGGGAGTGGAGCGCGGAGGGCGCGGAGACTTCGGCGCGCGTTAAGGTGTAGAGGTCGGGCGTGTTGCCGTTGTTGCAGACGCGGAAGAGGCGCGCGGCGCGCTCGTTCTGCGCGACGGAGGCGGAAGGCTCGGTCTCGTCGGGCGTGACGTTCAGGGCCGCGACCGGGCGGACGGTGACGGTGACGGTCGGGGAGACCGTGCCGTACTCGTTGCCCTCGCCGTCGCGGTAGGTCGATTCGGCGCGGTTGGAGAGGACGGTGTCGGCGGGGGCGGCCTGCCGGCGCGCGGCGGCCGGCGCGACGAGTAGTGCTATCGCGGAGACGAGCGCGAGCGCGGCGGGGGCGAACCTGTTGGCGGCCACAGTCAGCATGAGGTTCGGGGGATCGGGTCAAAGGGCTTCCGTGTCGGGGGCGGAAGCGTTGGGGGGAGGCGGCGCGGCACTCTTTCGGGAGGTTCGCGCCGAGCGGGGCAAACGCTCAGCGGCGAAATTTCCGGGCGAGTGCCGCGCCGCCCCTTCTCGGTCGGCGGCGCTAGCGAGCGGCCCGATCGGTTAGTTGATCCGCCGCTTGAAGCGGAAGGTGCCGCTCGCGCCCGCGGGCAGCGAGGCGACGGTGTCGGTCAGCACGTTCGAGCCGGCCGAGTCGCCGGTGATCGCGCCGCTGTTGGTGTCGGAGGCCGAGCCGACGACCTGCGTCGTGTAGGTGGCCCAGTTGTTCGTGCCCGTCCCGCCGTTCTCGGTGATGACGAGGTTCTGCGCCGAGAGCGACGAGTTGCCGGAGCCGGCGGCGGCGGCCGTCATCACGTTCTCGTAGAGGATGACGAACTCGATCTCCGCGCCCGGCACGGCGTCGGTCGCGCCGCCCACGCCCGTCGCGTTCGCGACGGTCGCCGACTTCGTCAGCCGGACGAAGCCGGTGAACAGCCGGTCGATGGTGCGGTTGGTGTTGGCGGGCGTCAGGCCCGAGGCGGCCTGAACGACGGTCGAGAAGCCGGTCAGGACGGTCTGGCCGGCGGGCGCGGTGACGCGGACGTGGATGTCGGCCGTCGCGCCGAAGTTGATGGCGAGGGTGGTCGAGCCGCCGCTCGTCACGTTCGTGTAGGGGCCGGCGGCTCCCGCGGTGCTGATCTCGACGGTGAAGCCGGTCGGCACGGTCGGGGCCGAGAGCGTGAACGTGTCGTTGGCGTTGCCGGTGTTCTGGACGGTGTTGACGAAGACGAGCACGCCGCCCGCGGTCGTCGAGCCGCCGGGGGCGACCCCGGCGATGCCGGTGTTGACGCTGCGCTCGGTGAAGTCGGTGTCGTTGCCGCCGGGGCCGGACGCGCCGGGCGCGCCCTGCGGCCCGATGAGCACGCTGCCCTGTTGCAGCAGCAGCGTGACGACGCGGAAGCCCTTGCCGGCCACGTCCGTCGCGCCCTGCACGGGTTCGTCGAAGTCGGCGTTGCCGTCGCCCTCGTTCGTGTCGTTGTCGCCGGTCTGGTCGGTGACGACGGTGTTGACGGTGTTGCGCGCGAAGGCGTCGGCGATCTGGTAGATCGGCGTGGAGGCGTTCGTCGCCGTGATCGTGACGATGAACGGGAAGTTGGCGCTGCACGCGCCGCCGGAGGCGAGCGTCGCGCCGACGAGGTAGGCGACGCGCGTCGCCGAGGTGAGCGGCGCGGGCGCGGTCGTCGTCCACGTCGCACTCTGCGGCGCGGTCGTCAGCGGCGACGTGGTGTAGAGCGTGCCGGCCGGGAAGGAGTTGGCGGCCGAGAGCTGCGTGCCGGCGGGCACGGGCACGACGACGTAGATGCCGGAGTTGCCGCCGAGCGAGGCGGCCGCGGCGTCGCGCGCGCCGACGTTGCACAGGCGCGTCGAGTAGGTGATGTCGGAGCCGAGGGCGACGGGGCCGGCCGGCCAAGTGATCTCGGCGCGCAGCTGCACGTCGTTCTGGACGGTGGCGCTGATGTCGCCGCGCGCCTCGCGCCGGCCGTTGGCCGTGCCGGCGGCGACGGTGCGGACTTCGTGCGCCGACGGGACGGCCGGGTTATCGACGGGCTGGTTGTCGTAGCCCTGCGCCGCGCCGGTGGCCGCGTCGCCCAAGAAGACCTGCACGACGCTGCCGGTGCTCGCGGCGGCGCTGACGGTGGCGTGGACGATGACGACGGCCGACGCGTTCTGCGCGAGCGACTGATCGACGGCCGCGCCGTTCGCGAAGATGTCGGTGTCGCCGGGGCCGATGTTGTTGTCGCCGTTGTCGATGACGGCGGCCGTCACGGTGGCCGGGCCGGTCAGGTGGACGCTCCCGCCGGAGGCGAGGAAGCGCACCGAGTCGGTGAAGTTGCCGGTGTTGGTGACGGTGAAGACGAACTTCACGTCAACTTGGCCGGCGACGACGCCGCTGTTGGTCTGGGCGTCGGGCGAGATCGAGACGCCGGAGACGTTGGCGACCGTGACGGTGACGGTGTTCGACTGCGTCTCGTAGTCGTTGTTCGACGTGTCCTTGTAGGTGGCGGTCGCGGTGTTCGAGATGACCGTGCTGCCGGGCGTCTGCGCCGACGCGGGGGCGGCGAGCGCGAACGCAGCGAGCGCGGCGGCGAGGAGCGCGCGCGCGGCTGCGCGGGGGAGGGAGCGGGTGTGGGTGTTCTTCATGACAATCCTCAAAGATTTATCTGGCGGGGTGGTCGGCGCTGATTAGCCCGTCTGGCGAAGGCTCACGAGTGGCGCGCGCGAACTTCCGGTCGCTTACTTGACGCGCACCTTGTAGGAGGCGGCGAGCGTCTTCCCGGCGGCGAGCGGCTCGGCCCACTCGTAGCGCACCTGCGTGTACATCGAGACGGGCGCAGGCACGGCCTTGACCGTGCCGTCCGGCTGCCGCTCTTCAACGACGGGCCGCGCGGAGAAGGTCTTCCCGTTGTCGATGCTGTAGGTGACGGCCGCGTCGTACTCGGCCGTGGCGCTGCCGGCGACGAGCGACGTGCCCGCCGGGATCTGCCCGACCGTGCGGTACTCGCGCGCCGCGCCGTCGCCCTCGTTCGCGGAAGTAATCGTCCAGTCGAGCACTTCGCCGGGGTGCACGACGCCGGCCTTGTCCAGTGCCACGCGCTCCTCGCCGCGCGCGACCGCGCCCGCGAGGGCGACGCGAATCTCGGGGCGGCCCGAGATTCG
>DATCVD010000327.1:0-5654 GCA_036567125.1 Pyrinomonadaceae bacterium
GGCGTCCTCTTGGAGCGCGCCGCCGACATCGTCCCGACCGTCAAGCGGCTCGCCACGGACGCCCGCCTCTACGCGCAGATGCGCGCCGCCACGGCCGGCATCGCCTTCCCCAACTCGACGCGCCGCATCGTCGAGGAGATCACGGCGCTCATCCCCGCGCACGCCCTCGGCGCGGAGGAGCCGGCGCGCGTCGAGCGCATCGCCTGAAGTTTCCCGCCCCATCCGGCGCGCGCGGTTGACGCCGCCGCGCATTCAAGTTTTAATCGACGTACAAAGCAAGACAATCCGGCCCGCGGCCGACCCTTTTCAGGCGCGGGCTTTTCGGGGACGGGCAGTTTTGAGTCTGCTGCTGGAAGGGAAGCGCGCCTTCATCTCGGGCGGGACACGGGGCCTCGGCGCGGCGATGTGCGAGGTCTTCGCGCGCGAGGGCGCGGACGTGGCCTTCAGCTACCACTCGCGCGACGACTTGGCCGAAGAAGTCGCCGCGAAGGTGCGCGCTCTGGGGAGGCGCGCGCACGCAGACCGTGTCTCGGTCACGGATCGCGTCGGGATGAAGCGGCTCGTGCGCCACTTGGTCGAGGAGTGGGGCGGCATCGACATCCTCGTCAACAACGCCGCCATCAACAAGGGCGACAACTTCGCGACCACCACCGACCGCTCGTGGGACTCGGTGATCGACACGAACGTCAACAGCCTCTTCGCCGTCACCAAGCCGATCTACAAGCAGATGATCCGCCAGCGCGGCGGCTCGATCCTCAACATCACCTCCATCGGCGCGATCCGCTCGCTCCCGACCTCCGTCCACTACGCCACGTCGAAGGCCGCGATGATCGGCTTCACGAAATGCCTGTCGCGCGAGGCCGCGAGCTTCGGCGTGCGCGTCAACGCCATCGCCGCCGGCATCTTCGACACGGACTTGGGCCACACGCTGCCCGAACACCTCATCGAGATGCACAAGTTCTGGATTCCGAGCGGCCGGCTGGGTGATCCGCGGGAGCTGGCCGAGTTCGCCGCCTTCATGGTCAGCGAGCGCAACAGCTTCATGAGCGGCGAGGTCGTCATCATCGACGGCGGCGCGATCACGTAAGACGACACACGCGACTGCGACGAGCGACAGCGCGAGGCGCGGTCAGTTTCAACGACTGACCGCGCCGTTTACTTTTCGCCGCCCCGCCTTCGATCTCCTATCTTGGAAGTGAAATCGAATTTCAATATTAAGTCGAACTATTCCAACACTTATGCTTGACCCGGCGAGGGTTTGAGGTTACTATCCGCGCAACTTTGAGTTTTCAATCCGACGGGTCTTTGGCGGGGGAGGGTTTAAATGGCGAACGCGAAGTTGATCGAGAGTCTGAACCGGGCGCTGAGCTTTGAGCTGACGGCCACCATCCAGTACATGCAGCACAGCTTTCTGGTGACGGGCACGGAGCGCGAAGTCTACCGCCCCTACTTCAACGACCAGAGCGAGGAGTCGCACGGCCACGCCAAGATGCTCGGCGACAAGATCGTCTCGCTCGGCGGCGTGCCGACCGTCGAGCCGTCGATGATCCGGCAGTCCACCGACCTCGCCGAGATGCTGCGGCAGGACTTGGAGATGGAGCGCGAGGCGCTCGCGGCCTACATGGACGCGTGGAACGCCTGCGGCGACGCCGAACTGCCGACCCGTTTCCTCCTCGAAGGCCGCATCGCCGACGAGCAGCGCCACGTCGAGGAACTCGAAAAGCTGACCTCCGAGCGCCGCGCCAGCGTCACGAAGGAGAAGATCACGCTGCGGCAGATCGGGTAGGGGAGCGGCGGTAAGCGGTAAGCGGAAGGCCGAAAGTAGAAGAGGCAACCGGCGACTCGCGGAGTCAGCCGGCTGCCTCTTCTACTTTTAGCGCCTTTGAACTTTTTTGCGAAAGCGGCCGCGCGGGCGCGACGAAGTTACGAGAGTGTCGGCAGGCGGATGACCTTGGCCGCCGCGACGGGCTGGTCGGCGTCCGCGCGCTTGGACGCGAGCCGGCGGCGCGCGACGGTGACGGCGAGGTGCAGCTCGTCGAGTTGTGCCGGGTCTAGCTCGATGGTCTTCTGCGCGCACCAGCCGAGGCCGTCCGTCCAAGTGGAGAGGCGCAGCGCGACGCAGTCCTCGCCGTCACGATGCTGCATGACGACTTCGAGCTTCTGTTCGGGGCGCGAAGATTTAAGGGTGTGCGCCGTCGTCTGGTTCTGAGTCCGCAAAGTTTTCGAGAACTCCTTCGAGGATTTTGACCGCGCCTTGACCGGATTTCAATCTCTTTGACGAAATTGAAATCCAATTTCAATTAGAGATTATGCCGGGCCGGCCCGCTGCCTGTCAAGTATTTCTTTCGCGGCGGGCCGTTTTTCACCGCGGAGTTGATAAAAGAGCGTCGCCGCCGGGGCGGAGATGTCGTCTGGGGGGCGCGGAGAAATCCCGTGCGGGGAAGTTTCCCGAAGCCACCCGAAATCTTCTTTGCGATTCGCGTGCCGGCGGCCGGCCGGTCAGACGGCGGGTCGGTCAGGCGAAAGTTGCGAGTCTCATTCGTCGGCTTGGGGCGGGCGGTTTCGTTCGATCGCGGCGAGGCGTTCTTCGAGTTGGCGGACGGTGCGCTGCATCTCGCCGAGGCGGCGGAAGGCGGCGGTCGAGCGCAGCCAGTCGCGGTTGTCGAAGGCCGGGATGCCGGAGATGACCTTGCCCGGCGGGACGTTGTGGCTCGTCGCGCTCTTGGCCGTGATGACCGCGTCGTCGCCGACGGTCAGGTGGCCGGCGACGCCCGCCTGCCCGGCGAGGATGACGCGGCGGCCGACGTGCGAGCTGCCGGCGAGGCCCACCTGCGCGCACAGCAGCGAGTCCTCGCCGACCGTGCAGGAGTGGCCGATCTGCACGAGGTTGTCGATCTTCGCGCCGCGGCGGATGCGCGTCTCGCCCACCGACGCGCAGTCGACGGTCGCGCCCGCGCCGATCTCCACGTCGTCTTCAATCACCACCCGGCCCGTCTGCGGAATCTTCAGCCAGCGGCCCTCCTCGTCCTTCGCGTAGCCGAAGCCGTCGGAGCCGACGACCGCGTTGTTGTGAACGGTGACGCGCGCGCCGACGACCGTGCCCTCGCGCAGCGCGACGCCGGAGTGGATGACGGTGTCTTCGCCGACTTTCACGCCGTCGTACAGGGTCGCGTTCGCGTGAATCTCTGCGCGCGCGCCGACTTCCGCCTCGCGGCCGACGACGGCGCACGGGCCGACGTAAGCCGATTCGTGGACGCGCGCCGTCGGGTCGATGACGGCCGACGGGTGGACGAGTGGCTCGCGGCGCGGCTCCGGGTGAAAGAGGCGGAGCGCGCGCGTGTAGGCGAGGTAGGGATCGCGCGCGCGCAGGACGGCGATGTCGTCTCGGCCCGGCTCGGCCTGCTCCGCGAGGTAGACGGCGGACGCGCGGGTCGTCTTCACGCGCGGCGTGTAGCGCGGGTTCGAGAGGAAGGTGACGTGGCCCGGCTCGGCCTCGTCGAGCCCGGCCGCGCCCGTGATCTCGGCCTCGGCGGCCGACTCCGGCTCAACGCGCGCGCCGGTCTGCGCGGCGAGTTCTAAAAGTTTCATAGCCGTTATTAAGACGCGTTCAGCTTAGCTAACTTCTCCGCCGCGACCTTCAGAGTTTCGCGGTCGCCGGGCAGTCCCATGCTGGTGGTTTGGATGCTGTATAGCCGCTCGACGATCTGATACTCGGAAGCGCCGGAGGCCAGCAGCCCGTAGATGCCCGCGACGCAGGAGTCGTACTCGTCGTGCGCCGCGGGCGTGTCGCTGACGCCGATAGGGTCCCAGTCGTGCAGCAGGATCAGCCTGATCTGATCCCTGATCTTCTTGGCCCTCTGGCTCTGATACCTCACGGCTCAAAACTCCCCTCGCGGACGGCAGCCAATCTTGTCACATCAGGTTGACGGGATCGATCTCGACGTTGACGGCGTGGAGGTCGCAACCGCGCGCGGCGGCCGAGGCGAGGCCGAGGTCTAGGACGGCGCGCAGGCGCGGGCGGCTGCGCGACTTGATGAGCAGTTGGAAGCGGTGCTCGCCGCGCAGACGCGCGAGCGGCGCGGGCGCGGGGCCGAGCACGCGGCACGAGCGATCGGCGTTCGCCTCTTCGAGGGCTTCTTTGATCCCGACCGCGTTCTCGTGGACGCGCGAGGCGTCCGCGCCGTGGACGAGCAGCGCGGCGAGCGAGACGAAGGGCGGGTAGCTCAGGTTCCGCCGGTAGCGAATCTCCTCTTCGTAAAACGACTCGTAAGATTGCGCGCAGGCGTGGCGCAGCGCGTAGTGTTCGGGGTGGTAAGTCTGGACGAGCACGCGCCCGCTGCGGTCGCCGCGCCCGGCGCGCCCCGCCACCTGCGTGATCAGTTGGAACGTGCGCTCGGCCGCGCGGAAGTCGGGCATGGCGAGGCCGGCGTCGACGGAGACGACGCCGACGAGCGTGACGTTATGAAAGTCGTGGCCCTTGGCGATCATCTGCGTGCCGACGAGCATGTCCAGCTCGCCCGCGCCGAAGCTCAGGATCGCGTGCTCGTAGGTGCGGCGGCGCGAGGTCGTGTCGCGGTCGAGCCGCGCGATGCGGAGCGCGGGAAACTTCTGCTGGATGATCTCCTCGATCTGCTCCGTGCCTTCGCCGACGTAGTGGATGTACGGGCCTTTGCACGCGGGGCACTGCGACGGGGGCCGCTGGCGGAAGTCGCAGTAGTGGCAGACGAGGCTGCGCTCGCGGCGGTGGAACGTGAGCGTCACGTCGCAGTTCGGGCACTGCATCCGCTCGCCGCACGAGCGGCAGACGAGGAAGGTCGAGTAGCCGCGCCGGTTCAGCAGGATGATCGACTGCTCGCCGCGCCCGTGCGTCTCGGCGACGGCGGCGAGCAGTTCGTCCGAGAGCGGCTGCGCCTTGCCCGCGCGCGCGAAGACCGAGCGCATGTCGATGATCTCGGCCCGCGCCATCGCGCGGTTGGCGATGCGGTTGGGCAGTTCGAGGTAGCGGTACTTGCCGGCGCGCGCGTTGTGGAAGGATTCGAGCGAGGGCGTGGCCGAGCCTAAGACGACGACCGCGCGCTCGCGGTGGGCGCGGACGACCGCCGTGTCGCGGCCGTTGTAGTAGGGCGACTCGGCCTGCCTGTAAGAGGACTCGTGCTCCTCGTCAACGACGATGACGCCTAAGTTCCTGACGGGCGCGAAGACGGCCGAGCGCGTGCCGATGACGACGCGCGCCTCGCCCCGCCGGATGCGGCCCCACTCGTCGAAGCGCTCGCCCGCCGTGAGCGACGAGTGGAAGATGGCGACCGAATCTCCGAAGTGCGCGCGCAGCCGCCGCGAGAAGACCGGGGTGAGCGCGATTTCGGGGACGAGCATCATCGCGGAGCGGCCCCGGCGCAGCGCGGAGCGCATCGCGCGGATGTAGATTTCGGTCTTGCCGCTGCCCGTCACGCCGTGGAGCAGGAAGGCCCGAAAGTCGCGCGCCTCGACGGCCGCTTCGATCTCGGCGAGCGCGTCGCGCTGCTCCGCCGTTAAAACGAGATCGTCGGCCGCCGGCAGCTTCGCGCCCGCGAGCGGGTCGCGGCGCACCTCCTGCGCGAAGACTTCGACGAGGCCGCGCCGTTCGAGCGACTGCACGGTCGCCGCGCCCGCGCCCG
>DATCVD010000328.1:0-6423 GCA_036567125.1 Pyrinomonadaceae bacterium
CGCGCCCGACTTGCGCGCGAAGGCGACGACCGAGTCCGCGTGCTCGCCCGAAGCGGCGAGCGGCACGTAGTCGCCCGCGGCGAACAACTCCCGGCGCGCTTTGCGGAACGCGAGCGCGCGGCTCGTGACGAACAGCTTCAGGCGGCCGTCCTCCGGCTCGCTGATCAGTCGCCCGGCGAGCGCGGCCGGGTCCCCCGCGCCGTCGCCGCCGAGCGATCCGAGCAGCGCGCGCAGCCGCGCGTAGTCGACGGGCCGGCGGTTGTCGGGATCGACGAGGCTGAAGTTCCAGACCTCCGTGCCCTGATAGAAATCGGGCAGGCCCGGCGCGGTCGTTTTGAGCAAGGTCTGCGAGAGCGAGTTGAGCATCCCGCAGCGCGCGGTCAGCCGTTGGAACCCGGCGAAGTCCGCGAGGAACGCGTTGTCGTCGCCCGGGGCGAGCGCCGCGGTGACGAAGTCTGAGACGGCGCGCTCGTAGTCCTCGTCGGCGTTGATCCAGCTCGTGTTGAGCTTGGCCTCCTTGATGGCCTTCGTCATGTACTGGCGGACGCGCTCGGCGAACTCGTCGCGGTTGGCTTCGCCCAACCCTTCGAGCGGCCACGCGCCGACGAGCGTCTGGTAGAGCAGGTACTCCTCGTTGGCGTCGGGGATTTCGGCGTAGTCGCCGATGCGCTTGTGGCCGCGGTTCATCTCGCGCCAGCGCGTGACGGCCGCGCGCCACTCGGCGGGGATTTCCGAGAGCACCGAGATGCGCGCGCGCACGTCCTCGCTGCGCTTGCTGTCGTGCGTCGAGGTGGCCGACATCGAGTGCGGCCAGCGCGCCTGCCGCCGCTCGTTCGCCTGATGGAACTCGTGGAGCGCGACGCCCAACACGTCCGGCTCGCCGCCGACCTCGTTCATCGACGCGAGCGGGTAGTAACGATAAAACGCCGTGTCTTCGAGTCCCTTCGCCGTCACCGGGCTGGTCAACTGCTGGAAGCGCAGCACGAACTCGCGCCGCTCGTCGCGCTCCTTCGGCGACAGACCTTTGGGGTCTTCGAGCAGCAGGACGGAGGCGACGAAGTCGAAGAGCGAGCGGCTCAGCGCGGGGTTGCGCCGGCGCGCCGCGCGCACGGCCGACTGGATGAGCCGGCGATCCTCCGCGCCGACCGCCGTGTGGCGGCGGCGGACGTAAGAGCGGTAGACGGGGAAGCAGGCGATGAGTTCCGCGAGCGCGTCGTGGAGCGAGTTGAAGGTGAAGTCGCGCGAGAAGCGGCTGCGCGCGGCGATGCGGTCGAGCCGGCGCGCGAGCACGTGCAGCTCGCTCGACATCGCCACCTTCAGAATCAGCTTCTTCGACTCGTAGAGCAGATCCGCGAAGTTGACCGCCGAGCCGGTGAACTCGCGGTAGAAGTCGCGGACGGCCGCCACGCGGGACGTGTCCACGAAGACGCCGCCGAGCAGGTTCGAGAAGTCGTAGCCGGTCGTGCCGTGGACGGGCCACTCCGCGCGCAGCTCCTCGCCGTGCCCCAGAATCTTCTCGACCACGACGTAGCACGGCAGCGCATCCCCCGCCCCGGCCGCGGCTTGAACAGCGGCACCCTCATCCGCCGCCGCGCCCGGAGTCTGCGCGCCGGCCGTCGCGGCGGCCGACGCGGCGGCGGCGCGGCCGTGGCCGAGTATCCCGGCGCACTCGCGCTGCAAGTCGCCGAGATACTTTTCGGGGTCGAGCAGCCCGTCCACGTGATCGATCCGCAGGCCCGTCACGAGGCCGCGCTTCATCAGGCGGAAGGTGATCTCGTGGACGGCCGTGAAGACGGGCCGCTCCTCGACGCGCACGGCCGCCAGCTCGTTGATGTCGAAGAAGCGGCGGTAGTTGATCTCCTCGGCGGCGACGCGCCAGTAGCTCAGGCGGTAAGCCTGCGAGTCGAGCAGCTCTTCGAGCAGGTCGAAGCTCGCCGGATCGCCCTTCGCCCCGTTGGCGCGCGCGAGCGCGTCGTGCACGGCCTTGCGCGCCTCGTTGCTCTCACGGACTAGGCGCGCGACGCGCCGCTTCGCCACCTCCGTCTCGCGCCGCCGCTCGCGCACGCGCGCCGGATCGGTCTCCGTCCGCGGCGGCAGGTTCTTGAGCGCCGTGACGACGCTCTCCAATTCGAGCACGTCCTCGTGCGTGTCGCCGAGGTGCGCGCGCAGCTCGTCGAGCGCGAGCGCGAGGATGATGGTCGAGGTGCGCGGGGCGACGGGCAGCTGCGTCTCGTAGTAGTGCGCGTGGAACGCGCCGGCCCGGTAGCCGATCCTGATCTCCTGATTTTCGAGCACGCGGCCGTACTGGTCGCCGAGGACGGGGAGCAGGACGCGGTTCTGTAGCTTCGGGTTGGGCGGGTGCCAGTCGACGTCGAAGAAGCGGGCGTAGGGGCTGCTCGGCCCGTTCGCCAAGAGGTCTTGCCACCAGCGGTTCTCCGGCGACGCGACGCACATGTGGTTGGGAACCACGTCCATCACGAGGCCCATGCCGCGCCGCCGCAGCTCCTCCGCGAACCCCGCGAACTCGTCCTCCGTGCCGACCTCCGGGTTCAGGCGCGTGTGATCGATCACGTCGTAGCCGTGCGGGCTGCCGGGCCGCGCGCGCAAGATCGGCGACGAGTAAACCTCCGTCACGCCGAGCGCGTCGAAGTAGTCGGCGAGCGCGCGCGCCGCGGCGAACGTGAAGTCGCGGTTGAACTGGAGCCTGTAGGTCGAGACGGGGACGCGCGCCGTCGCCGACGGAGTCTGGTTGCCCATCGCTTGTTACGGTTCGGGAAAAGTTGTTCGCGGAAAAACTAACACAACGCGGGGCAAGCGGGGTAGCGCGCCGCCGCGTCGGCCGTCTTTTAAAAGTGTGTTGCCGGGTTGCCGAAAGCGGCACGGCGCGCGGCGGCGGGGGCCGGCGGCGAATTTTCGGCGGGCGCGACGCGGGCCGGATCGGTTAGAATCCACGCGGCCGCAAAGGGGGTTTCACAACTGATGAGGCGTGTGCTGCTGGGTGTGCCGCTGGCTGCGGCGCTGGCGATGACGGCGTTCACACAGGACACGGGGGGCGACCGGCCGCGGATGCGCGACCGGCAGGCGGACTTTATCGCGTCGCCCGCGCTCAGGTCGCTCGTCGAGGCGGAGCGTGCGTTCGCGCGCAGGAGTCTCGAAGCGGGCTGGCGCGAGGCGTTCCTCGAATTCTTCGCCGACGACGGGCTGAGCTTCGCGCCCGGCCCCGGCAACGCGAAGGAGCGCCTGCGGCAGCGGCCCGCCACGCCGCGACCCATCCCCTACGCGCTCGACTGGTGGCCCGTCTTCGCCGGCATCTCCGGGGCCGAAGACATGGGGTTCACCACGGGGCCGTCGGTCGGCGTGGACAACACGAAGCCCGGCAGCGCGCCCGACTACGGCTACTACTTCTCGGTCTGGAAGCGGCAGCCGGACGGCACGTGGAAGGTCGCGCTCGACATCGGCGTGCAGACGCCGGGCCTCTCCGATCAGCCCGCGGAGCGGCGCAGGCTCGTCGCCGCCCCGCGGCCGGCGTGGACTCCCAAGCGCCGCGAGTCGAACCCGGAGAAGGCGCGCGAGCGGATGGAGAAGGATCGGGCCGCGCTGCTCAAGATCGAGCGCGAGATGTTCAAACGCGAAAAGGAGGACGCGGAAGGGCCGGTCGGCGACTACGGCTCGGCGCTGCTGCGCGAGGCGCGGCTGCACCGGACGGGCCAGTTGCCCCTCGTCGGCAGCGACGCGATCCTCTCGCACCTCTACCTGCGGGCCGCGCGCATCTCGTGGCAGCCGGCGGGCGCAGACATCGCGCTCTCCGGCGACATGGCCTACACCTACGGCGCGTACGAGTTCGCCACGCGCGGCGAGGGCGGCGCGGCCGGGCAGTCCGAGCGCGGCCACTACGCGCACGTCTGGCAGCGCGACGAGCGCGGCAACTGGCTGCTCGTCGCCGACGTGATGCACGCGACGCCGCCGCAGAAGGACTGACGAGCCTCGCGGAGCGTCTGCGGGGGCGGGGCGACTCCGCCGCCCGCCGGGCGCGACGGCGCGAACAAAGAATCGCCGGCATTCGACACTTTCGTCGAATGCCGGCGATTCGTTTGAGCGGCTTCCAGCCGCCGCGGGCCGGGACAAGCCCCGCCCCGACGGTCTTGCTCAGACTCTCGGCCTACTTCTGCGCGGCCTGCGCGCCGCCGCCGATGTACTTGTCGAACCATTCGAGATTCGTCTGCATGACCTTCAGGAGCATCTTCGGCTCGTTCGGGCCGTGCGGCTGGCGCGGCAGCACGATCATGCGCGTCGGCACGTTCTGGGCGCGCAGGGCGTTGTAGAACTCGTACCCCTGCGAGACGGGGACGCGGTCGTCCGCCTCGCCGTGCTGGATCATCGTCGGCGTCGAGACGCCTTTGACGTTGAACATCGGCGAGTGCTTGCTGTAGGTCTCCATGATCTCCCACGGCTGGCCGCCGAAGTAGTCGGGGATGAAGCCGGGGATGTCGGCCGTGCCGGTGAAGCTCATCAGGTTCGTGACGGGCGCGCCGGCCGAGGCCGCCTTGAACCGCTTCGACTGCGTGACGATCCACGAAGTCATGAAGCCGCCGTACGACCAGCCCATCACGCCGAGCCGTTCGGGGTCGGCCACGCCCATCTCGATCACCTTGTCCACGCCCGTCATCAAGTCCTGATAGTCGCCGAAGCCCCAGTCCTTGATGTTCGCGCGGCGGAACTCCGTCCCGTAGCCGGAAGAGCCGCGCGGGTTCGGCCGCAGGATCGCGTAGCCGCGCGCGGCGAACGAGGCGAGCGGGTACGCCCCGCGGCCCCCGATGAAGGTCTGCTGGAAGACGCCGGCCGGCCCGCCGTGGACGTTCAGGATCAGCGGCACGCGCCTGCCCGGCTGGTAGTTGACGGGGTACGTCAACAAGCCTTCGACCTCCCGGCCGTCCGCGCTCTTCCAGCGGACGACTTCGGTGCGGCCCAACGGCGGCTTCGGCAGGTCGGCGTTGACGCGGCTCACCTGCACGGGCGCGAAGCTGTCGACGCGCGAGACGTAGGCTTCGGGCGGTCGGTCGGACGCCTGCGCGGTGAAGCCGATCATCGTGCGCGCCGAGTTGACGTTGACGCCGCCGAGCACCTGCCGGCTGTCGCCGACTTCGGTAATCTTGTTCGAGGCCACGTCGAGCGAGTAGAGCTGCGTGCCCGTGCCGCGCGCCTCGGAGAAGAAGATGGCGCGGCCGTTAGCCGACCAGCCGCCGATGTTCGGCTGCCCGTCGTGCGACGCGGCGAGGGCTTTGGGCGTCCCGCCCGCCGCCGGGATGACGTTGATCTGCCCGCTCTGCGCCCAGCGCGGCGGGTTGTCGCTGATGAGCAGCGCGATCCACTTGCCGTCGGGCGAGAAGCGCGGCGAGCTTTCGGCGGCCGCGGTCGCGGCGAGCGGCGTCACCTTGCCCGTCGCCACTTCGACGGCCGACACGTCGGCGCTCGGCCAGTCGTTCGCCTTCGAGGTGCGCGCGTGGGTGAAGGCGATCCACCGGCCGTCGGGCGACCAGTCGAAGTCGCCGTCGATGGTGTAGGCGGTCTCGGCGGTGAGTTTGCGCGGCTCGCGCTTGCCGTTCGCGTCCTTGCCGACGGGGATGACGTAGAGGCGGCTCATCTTGACGTTCTCGTCCACCCAGCGGTAGTCGGCGCGGCCCTTGTTCAGCTTGTCTTCCTCGTCCGACGGCGCGTCGCGCATCGTGTAGGCGATCCACCGGCCGTCGGGCGAGAAGGCGAAGTTGCCGACGGCGGTTTTGACTTCCGTCAGCGGCTCGGCCTCGCCGCCCGACATGCGCAGGAGGAACAGGTTGTTCTTGTTGTCCTTGCGCGTCGAGGTGAAGGCGAGCCACTGGCCGTCGGGCGACCACTGCGGGTTGGTCGAAGACTTGTCGGCGTGCGTCAGCTGGAAGGCGTTCGCGCCGTCGGCGTCGGCGACCCAGATTTGGGTGAGCATCTCGCTCTTGTCGGCCGTCATCACGGCCTCGGTCACGCCGTAGGCGACGCGCCGCCCGTCGGGCGAGACGCGCACCGGCCCGACCGTCTTGACCTTCATCTGTAGCTCCGGCGTCCAAGCGGCCGGCGCGGGACTCGCGGCCGGCGTCTGCGCGCCCGCCGGGACGGCGAACGCGACGAGCAGCGCGGCGGCGATCAACTTCCTGAATCCGAGGGGTCTCATAAATTCTCTCCTGAGGTTTTAAGGGAAACTTCGGGCGGCGAATGGCGCGGCGTATTCTATCCGCAAGCGGGCGGGCGGGCAAAATAATTGCGGGAGGCGGAAGGCTGGGGCGGGGTTCAGGCAGTGCCGGCTTGGTGCAAGCCGCCGAAGTTTAAAGCAGGAGGTTGCGGCGCGAGCGGCGGCGGGCGGGGACGTAGGCGCGCGGCGCGCCGTTCGCCGACGCG
>DATCVD010000329.1:0-2206 GCA_036567125.1 Pyrinomonadaceae bacterium
GACCGCCGACGCGAACTCGCGCGCCGCGCGGCTGTCGGGGGCGGCCGCGTCCACGAGCCGCGTCAGCGGCGTCAGCTGCGTGATCTGTTTGTACTTGGCCCGCTCGAAGAAGGTCGGCCGGAGCGCGCCCAAGAGAGTCTCCAGCGGGCGCGTCTCCTGCCCCCCGGCCAGACGCCGCAGCATCCGCCCCCGGTAGGAGCGGTGCGTCAGCCCCACCTCTTCGAGCTGCACCGAGATCGCTTCGAGCCGCCGGTACATGTCCTCCACGTCCCTGACCTCGCGCGGCGACCAGAACCGCTCTGCCACGGCCGCGAGGCGCGGCCAGATGCGCGAGTCGATGTTCTCCTGCCCCACGTACTCGGCCCACATGCACGCCTCGCCGCCGAGCACGCGCGCCGCCTCTTCCGCCGTCAGCCCCGAACCTTCGGGGAGCGGATCGACGAGGTAGTGCGCGGAGGCCGGCAGCAGGTGGTCGAGGTAGTAGCCGTTCGAGAGGATGCCCGCGTAGCCCTTGCGCGCGCCCTCGGCCAGCGACGCGGGGCCGCGCCACGACTGGACGACGATGTCGCGCGGCAGATCGGGGTGGAGGATTTCGTCCCAGCCGACCATCTTCTTGCCGTGCCGGGTGACGATGCGCGAGACGCGCTGGTTGAAGTAAGCCTGTAGCGCCTGCTTGTCGGCCAGCTTGTTCTTCGCCATGAAGGCCTGCACCTGCGGACTCAAGCGCCAGTGCTTGCCCGTCACCTCGTCGCCGCCGATGTGCACGTACGAGTCGGGGAAGAGCGCGGCCATCTCGCCGAGGAAGCGATCCAGAAAGCGGTAAGTCTCCTCTTTCGTCGGATCCATCGACGGGTCGAAGACGCCGTAGCGGCGCTCGATCTGGTACGGCCCCGGCGCGGTGGCGAGTTCCGGGTGGCCGACGAACCAAGAGGTCGTGTGGCCCGGCACGTCGAACTCCGGCACGACGCGGATGCCGCGCGCGGCGGCGTAAGCCAGAACGTCGCGCACCTCGTCCTGCGTGTAGAAGTTGCCGTCCGACCCCAGCTGGTGCAGGCGCGGGAAGACTTTGCTCTCGACGCGGAAGCCCTGATCCTCGGTCAGGTGCCAGTGCAGGACGTTCAGCTTGACGGCGGCCATCGCGTCGAGGTTGCGCTTGACGGCCTCGACGGGCTGCCAGTGGCGGGCCACGTCGATGAGCAGCCCGCGCCACGGGAAGCGCGGCCGGTCGCTGACGCGCGCCTCTGGGACGAAGTAGCCGCCCCCGTCGGCCGTCACCAGTTGGAGGAAAGTTTCCAAACCGCGCAGCGCGCCCACCACCGTCGCCGAGTTGACGAACGCCTGCTTGTCTGAGACCTCCAGCGCGTAAGACTCGTCCTGCCCCAGCTCCGGCACGTTCGGCCCGGCACCGCGGCACTGGATGACGAGGCTGGCCGCCGCGGGCGCTTCCGCCAGCCCGCGCGCGAACTCCATCCCCGTGCGCCGCTCAAGCCGGGAGACGGCCCGCTCGATGCCGGCGAGCAGCCGCGCGTCGCTGTGGCCCTGCACGGCGACGTTGAAGGTGGACAGCAACTTCATCCGCGCGCGCAGGATTTGCACCGACGCGGGCACGGGCATGAGGTTGTGCTGCGCGGCTTGAATCGCCGCCGTCGGCCGCGCCTCCTGCGCGGAGAAGTTTGGCGTCAGCGTAAAAAGTAAGAGGGCGAGCGCGAGGGCGCACTTGAGCGTTTTCATTCTTCCCTTCACCGGCGGTGGTTTCCCTTTGGGGCGTTTTCAGGAGAGCGCGTACAATGCTTGTCGCGGTTATACCACACCCAAAACGAACGACGTACCCGCAGAGCGGCCGCCGCCCGCCGCGCCGGGCTTGTTCATATAAATTACGAATGTCGATCAAAAGACTCCTGACACTGTGCGTGTGCCTGCTCTGCCTGTGCGCCGCGCCTTCCAACGCGGACGCGAACGCGAAGCCGATCCGCAGTCGTCAAGCAACTGGTGCTGACCAGCGAACAGACGCGCCCGTCGGCGTCGAGGTCGCGCGCGGCGCGATCAAACTCACGCGCGGCGCGGACTCCGTCATCTCGAACGCGCGCCTGCGCCTGCGCTTCGGCGACAACTCGACCGTCACGGGCGACTTCGAGCCTTCGGGGCGCGACGCGGGCGCGGACGCGGCCGGGCGCTACGAACTCTGGCGCTACGACTTCAAGCCGGG
>DATCVD010000330.1:0-2651 GCA_036567125.1 Pyrinomonadaceae bacterium
ACGCGCGCCGGGGCGAGGTGCTCGAAGCCGCGCGGCTGATGGCGGGCGAGGCGCTGCGGGTGCTGGCCGTCGCTTACAAGCCGGACGCCGCGCCCGATACGGCCGAGCGCGACATGACGCTGCTCGGACTCGTCGGCATGATCGACCCGCCGCGCCCCGAAGCGCGGTCGGCCGTCCGCGAGTGCGAGGCGGCCGGGATCAGGGTCGTCATGATCACGGGCGATCACCCGCTCACCGCCAAGGCCGTGGCCGACGAGCTGGGCCTCGGCAAGCGCGGGCACGTCGTCACGGGCGCGGAGCTTGAGGCGATGACCGACGAGGAGCTTGAGCGCGCGTCCGAATCAATCGAGGTGTGCGCGCGCGTCTCGCCCGCGCACAAGCTGCGCGTGGTGACGGCGCTCCAGCGGCGCGGGCAGGTCGTCGCCATGACGGGCGACGGCGTCAACGACGCGCCCGCTTTGAAGAAGGCCGACATCGGCATCGCGATGGGCATCACGGGGACGGACGTGTCGAAAGAGGCCGCCGCGATGACGCTCACCGACGACAACTTCGCCTCCATCGTCGCCGCCGTCGAGGAAGGCCGCGGCATCTTCTCGAACATCAAGAAGTACCTGATGTACCTGCTCTCGTCGAACGTCGGCGAGATCGGGCTGATGGCCGGGGCGACGCTCATGGGGCTGCCGCTGCCGCTCTCGGCCGTGCAAATCCTCTACGTCAACTTGGCGACGGACGGGCTGCCCGCGCTGGCGCTGGCCGTCGATCCGCCGGAAGACGATCTCATGCGGCGGCCGCCGCGCGACCCGCGCGGCGGCATCTTCACGCGCCCCGTCGTCGTGCTCATGCTGACGGGCGGGCTGTGGTCGGCCGTCGTCAACTTGGGGCTGTTCGTCTGGGCTTTGAGCTCGGGCCGCGGCGTTCAGGAGGCGATGACCATGACGTTCGTCTCGCTCGTCCTGATCCAGTTCTTCAAGGCTTACAACTTCCGCTCCGACCGCCACTCGGTCTTGCGCCGCCCGTTCGCCAACAAGTGGCTCAACATCGCCGTCGTCTGGGAGCTGATCCTGCTGGGCCTGATCCTCTACGTGCCGTTTCTGGAACGGGTCTTCGGCACGTTCGAGCTGACGCTGAAGGACTGGCTGATCATCGTCGCCGCCGCGCTCACCGTCTCGCCCGTCCTCGAACTGGCGAAGTGGGCCGAGCGGCGCGGGTGGTTCGGCGAAGTGCGCTAGGCGGGTGAGCGGGAAGGGGGCCGGGGGGCGCGGTTCGTCTCGCGTTAGACCGCACGAAAGCGCGGGGGCGCGGGTCAGGTGACTGACGCGCGCCCCCCGCGCTTTCGTACGCCGCCGGCCCGTCAGAACTTCGACGCGCCGACCTGCGTGGCCCACTTGTCGGACGCGCTCGCGTACATGCTGTAGAACCACGTCCGCAGCGTGTCGGCGGGGTCGTTGGCGAAGCCGGCGTAGTCGCCCCAGCGGTTGCGGCCGAAGCCGTCAAGCCCGGTGTAGTTCGCCAAGCCGGCTTGCAGGAGCGCGCTCGACTGGAGCACGCCCGGCGGGTCGGCGGACTTGCGGCCCGTGAAGCGGATCGAGGCGAACTCGGTCGTGCCCGAGCGCGAGAAGACCATCACCATGTTGCCGTTCGAGTCGGGCGAGACGGCCGGGTAGAAGTAGTGGAGGCCGTTGGCCCCGTAGACGCCCTGCTGGGTGAGCGCGCCGGTCGAGGCGTTGAGTTGGAACCAGTGGCAGGCGGCCACGTTGCCGCCGCCCCAGTTGTGCGCCGTGGTCAGGGCGCACCAGACCGAGCCGCCGCGGAAGACGGCGTCGAGCACCCGCGTGTCGCCGGTGTCGAGCGGGACGCCGCCGCCCTTCTGCGCGGCGTCGGGCGGGAGCGAGTAGGGCGAGGTGGTGATGGTGAAGCGCGTCAGCACGGGGGCGGTCGTCGGGTTCGAGAGCCGCCACAGGCTGAGCTTGTTCTGCGTCCCGGTCTGCGAGGGGTAGACCGAGTTGACGAGGAACTGCGCGCCGGGCGCGCCGTAGGTGTGGCACGGCTGGAGCGTGAAGACGAACGAGCCGTCGGCGTTCTTCAGCTTGACGAAGTCGGTGAAGGCGAGCGAGCCGCCCGAGTACGGCCCGGCCTTCGGGATGATCCGCAGCTTCGAGTACTGGAAGCCGCCGCCGAAGGCGAACATGTTGGCCGTGACGTAGATGGCCGTGTTGTCCACGCCGAGGCCGGGGTAGTCGGCCCAGTTGCTCGTCGGGGTCGTCCCGTCCACCTTCGCGTTGATCTTGTAGTTGAACCAGCCGCCGAGCGGGTCGCTGGTCTTCGAGACCGAGAGGAGGAAGAACGAGTCGGTCGAGCCGGGGCCGAGCGCGACGGCGAGGAGCACCCAGCGGCCCGCGTGCTGATCGTAGAGCGCCTTCGGGTCGAAAATCTTGGCGTTGGTGATGACGTTCTGGAACCACGTGGTCAGCGTCACGGTCTTGAGCGGCGCGCCGCCCGTCTTGTTATAGACGGCGAGCGTGGCGTTGACGGAGAGCAGCACGTGCGAGGGGCCGGCGGCCATCGTGCAGTCGGGCGGGAGCCAGCCGGTCGCCGGGATGCCGGGGAAGTTCGTCAGCTGGACGGGCGCGGCGGCCTCCGGCCCCGTCGCG
>DATCVD010000331.1:0-3572 GCA_036567125.1 Pyrinomonadaceae bacterium
CGGCGCGTGGACGCTCGCCAACTACGCGGACTTCTTCGCCCGCCGCGCCGCGCTCGAAGCGACGCTGGCGAGCCTCGGCCTCTCCGTCCTGACCGTCGCGCTGTGCGCGGCGTTGGGCGTGCCGCTCGCGTTCCTGTTCGAGCGTTACGAGTTTCCGGGCCGGCGCATCTTCGCGGCGCTCGCGGCGCTCCCCCTCGTGCTCCCGCCGCTCGTCGGCACGGTCGCGTTCCTCTTCCTCTTCGGCGAGTCGGGCGTGCTCGCGCGCGGCCTGCAAAACCTGCTCGGGCTGGAGCGGCCGCCGTGGACTTTCACGGGCTGGCCCGCGCTGCTGCTGTTCCACGCCTACACGATGTACCCGTTCTTCTACGTCTTCACGGGCGCGGGCCTGCGCCGGCTCGACGCCGGACTCGCCGAGGCCGCGCGCTCGCTCGGCGCGAACCGCCGCGCCGTGATGACGCGCGTCGTGCTCCCGCAGCTCACGCCCTCGCTCCTCGCCGCCGCGCTGCTCACCTTCATGACCTCGATGGGATCCTTCTCCGCGCCCCTCTTCTTCGGCGGCGACGTGCGCGTGCTGACTTTGGAAATCTTCAACGCGCGGCAGCGCGGCGACGTCGCGGACTCCGCCACGCAGACGGTCGTCCTCGCCTTCGTCTCGCTCGCCGCGCTCGTCCTGTTCCAGCGCTACGAGGGCACGCGCCGCTTCGTCGCGGCGGCGGCGAAGGGCGCGGCTAAACGGCGCGCCCCGCTGCGGCTCGGGGCGGCCCGCGCCGTCGCCGCCGCCGTCGGCGTTTTGGTCGCGGTCGCGCTGCTGCTCCCCGTCCTCACGCTCGTCCTCGTGAGCTTCGCGCGCGACGGCGTCTGGACGACGCAGGCGCTCCCGCCCGAATACACGGCCGACAACTACGCGCGCATCTTCGGCGGGGGCGGCGAGGCCGAGGCGCTCTGGAACAGCGTGCTGATGTCGGCGATTGCGGCGGCGGCGGCGCTCGCGTGGAGTCTGTGCGCGGCCTCTCTGGTGGCGCGCGGCCGGGGGAGGTGGCGGCGTCTGATCTCGCTGCTGATCCTCGTGCCGTGGGCGTTGCCGGGGACGGTCGTGGCCATCTCGCTGGCGGAGGCTTACGGGCGGCCGAACCCGCTGACGGGCGCGTTCGTCCTCGTCGGCACGTTCTGGATTCTGCCCGCCGTCTACTTCCTGCGCTTCATGCCGCTCGTGGTGCGCTCCGTGCAGGCGAGCCTCGAACAACTCGACCCCGCGCTCGAAGAGGCCGCTGCGGGCCTCGGCGCGCGCTGGTGGCAGAGGCTCCTGCGCGTGCGCCTGCCTCTGGTCGCCCCGGGCGCGGCCGCCGGGACGCTCCTTGCCTTCGTCATCGCGCTCGGCGAGTACGTGGCGAGCGTGCTCGTCTACGTGCCGCGCAACCGCCCCGTCTCGATGGCCATCGCGGCCGCCATGCGCGACTACAACCTCGGCACGGCCTCCGCCCTTTCCGTCCTCCTCGTCGCGGCAATCGCGCTCAGCATGATCGCCGTCTCCAGCCTCGAACGCCGCCAAGCTACGTGAGGGGGCCGCGCGAAGTAAATAAAAGCGTCCCGGAAAAATAATGTAACCCGTCGGCCCTAACCCGTGTCTTAACTTACAGGCCGGTGCTCTCCCGCTAGGCGTTTCGGACGCGGCGCGGGTTGCGCCCGGCCTAATTTTTTTTCGGGAAGGGGAAGGAAATGAAAAAACTTCTTGGACTTACGCTCTCCCTAGCCTCCATCGGTTTCGTCGCTTCGTCCGCGGAGGCGAAGGCGGCGACGCCGTCCGCCTCCGCGGCGGCGGCCGTCGCGGCAAACGCGGCCGCGCCGCAGTGGGGGAATCGGAACAGGCGTCGCAACAGGCGCGTGCGCGTCACGACGCAGACCCGCCTCGTGCGCCGCGGGCGGGCGGTTTACCGCGAGACCTACCGCATCAGGTTTCTGCCGAACGGCAGAACCCAGACGACGCTCATCAGCCGCGTCAGAGTCCGCTAGCTACAACCATAGAGCCTGAGGCCCGGCCGCCGCGAGGTTAACTGCTTCGCGGCGGCCGGGCTTCATTTAAATCCTAACGAAAAATAATAGGGGTGTTAGCACGAACGGCACTGCGTTTGCCCTCTCATCCGGCAGGGCCTTTTGCGCGTCCTGTTAGCGTGCAGGGGCGGACGTAACTTCGGGCAATCGAACGTGAGGGAGGATGGGTGATGGACGCTTTTGAACTGCTGATGAACGACCACCAGAAGGTGTCGGAGATTTTCGACCGGATGGAGTCGGGCGACGCCGCGCTCAGGCGCGAGCTGTTCCCGCGCCTCAAGCAGGAGTTGGACGTGCACGCGCACGTCGAGGAGACGATCTTCTACCCGGCGCTCAAGGAGCGCGCCGAGACGCGCGACATCGCCACGCACGCCTACTCCGAGCACAACGAGGTCAAGCAGATGCTCGACGAGTTGCAGGCCGGCCTCACGGGCGCGGACGACGCCGCGTGGGGCGCGCGGCTCACGAAGCTGCGCCAGTCGGTCGAGCACCACGTCAAGGAGGAAGAGGGCGAGATGTTCACGCGCGCTCGCGCCGCGCTCGACGACGATCAGATCGCGCAACTCGGCCGGCGCATGACCGAGGCCAAGCAGCAGCAGCAGGCGGTCTTGGGCGCGACGAAGAGCATGGGCGCGAACGCGGGCGACTGAGCCGGCCGCCGACTTCGCAAAACATTTTTCCGCCGCGCGGCGGCCGCAAGCTCACACCTTGCGGCGGCCGCGCGGCTTTTTGCGTTTCGGCCCCGCGGCAACTACTATCACCGGGCAAACCCTGCTCACGCGGACGGTCATCAAAGCCTGCCCCGCCCCTTAACTTTTTGGGGCGGCGGCGCGCTTAAATTCACGGGAGTCTTCATGCGAAAGTTCACGTCGTTCGTCCTCGCGCTCGCCTTCGCGGCGTCGCTCCAGCCGGTGCTGCCCGCGCGGGCGCAGCAGCAGTCGGCGGCCACCGCGCGCACTTCCGCGGCCGTCTCCGCGCCGCTCGCGCCCGCGACCGTCAAGGCCGCCGAGCTGATCACGGCCGATCAACTGAGCCGCCACCTGAACGTCGTCGCCTCCGACGCGATGGCCGGGCGCGACACGCCGTCGCCGGGCCTCGACGAGACGGCCAAGTACATCGCCGACCACCTCAAGCAGCTCAAGGTCAAGCCGGCGGGCGACGGCGGAACCTACTTCCAGCGCATGACGCTCCGGCGCACCGAAGTCGACCGCGAGAAGACGCAGGCGCGCGTCGGCGCGCGGGTCTTCAAGGCCGGCGAGGCGTTCGTCCCCTTCAGCCCCAACGCCGGCGAGGCCGAGGGCCAAGTCGTTTACGCGGGCCACGGCTGGGTCTTCAAGCCGAAGGGCATGAACCCCTACGAAGGTCTCGACGTGCGCGACCGCGTCGTCGTCATCTCCGGCACGGGCACGAGCCTGCCGGCCGGGCTGACGCAGGCCGATCTCGACGCGGCGGCCGCCGCCGACTGGGAGACGCCCGTCAGCTACGCGCAGAAGCACGGCGCGCGCGCGCTCGTCGTCGTCCCG
>DATCVD010000332.1:0-23827 GCA_036567125.1 Pyrinomonadaceae bacterium
AGCGCGGCGGCGAAGTTGCCGTCCGACGCGCCGCCGACCTGCGTCTCGCCCAGCTCGAAGCCGAGCACCGCGGCGAGCGTGCGAGCGCGCTCGTAGAGTTTGACGACCTCCGGCGTGCGCTCAAGCGGCGGGCGGTTGACGCCGCCGGAGGCCGTCAGTCGCACCCGCTCGTCGAACGGGCGCGGGTTGAGCAGGGCCGCTTCGAGCCGCGCTGCGTCCTCGCCTGTCTCGAAGCGCAGATCGATCTCCGCGGTCGCCTCGGCCGGCACGACGTTCGAGCGCGTGCCGCCCGCGACGACGCCGACGTTGACCGTCACGCCGCGCGACGGGTCGCCGAGCGCGTGCATCCGCTCGATCTGGCGGGCCATTTCGAGGACGGCGCTCGCGCCCTTCTCCGGGTCAAGCCCGGCGTGCGCCGCGCGGCCCTCGGCGCGCAGCGTGAACATCCCCGTCCCCTTGCGCCCAGTCTTCACACGCCCGCCCGGCGCGGACGGTTCGAGCACGAGTACCTGCCCCGCCCTCGCCGCCTCACGCTCGACGAGCGCGCGGCCCGCGTGGCTCCCCGCCTCCTCGTCGCACGTGAGCAGCAGGACGACCGGGCGGCGCGGTTTAAGATCGAGTCGGGCGCACGCGGCTAACGCCTCGACGGCGAGCGCGCAGTTGGCCTTCATGTCGAAGACGCCCGGCCCGTAGAGCCGGCCGTCCGCTTCATGCCACGGCCGCTCACTGATCGAGCCGCGCGGGTGAACCGTGTCGGTGTGGCCGAGCAGCAGGAGCGGCCTCGCGTCTCCAACTGCCGGGCCGAACGCCTCGGCGCGAAGGTGCACGCCGTAGCCCTCGCTCACGACGCGCGAGAGATTGCCGACCGCGCCCGTTTCGCGCAGCGCGGCTTCGAGCAGATCGACGACCGCGCGGCTGCCTTCCCAGTCGCCCGACGGAGACTCGCGCTCGACGAGCGCGCGCGCCAACTCGATCACTTCGCCCTCGCGCCGGGCGAAGTGTCCCAGCAACTTGTCGGCCGCGTGGCGGTCGAATCCGTGGGCCTCGGCGGGTAAGGTCATCTTCGCGTCCGTCCTGCCGGCATCATTCCCGGCCGCGACCATTCGCGGCGGCCGAAGTTAAAAAAACTCTCGCGCCCGGCTGGGGGCCGAAAAAGCGTTTCCGGGAAACGGGGGACGAGCTTCCCGAACGGCCCGGCGCTCACGCGGCGGAAAAACTTTCGCGCCGCACGGTCAGCCGCTCGATCCGGTCGTGGCGGATGTCGAACCCGATGCCGGGTCTGTCCGAGACTGTGATCGTGCCGCGCGGGCCGACCGTCACGGGCGGATCGATCACCTCCTCCTCCCAGTAGCGCGCGCTGGCCGACACGTCGCCCGGCAGCGTGAACCCTTCGAGCGTTGACATCGCAATGTTGTGCGCGCGGCCGACGCCCGACTCCAACATCCCGCCGCACCACACGGGCACGCCGCTCTCGCGGCAGACGCGCTCGACGCGCCGCGCCTCCGCGTGCCCGCCGACCCTCCCGAGCTTCACGTTGACGATGCGGCACGCGCCGAGCGCGACGGCCTTGCGCGCGTCCTCGGCCGACCGCACCGACTCGTCGAGGCAGATCGGAGTTTGAATCTGCCGCTGCAACTCGGCGTGGTCGAACACGTCGTCGAAGGCGAGCGGCTGCTCGGCCATCATCAGCCCGAACTCGTCGAGCCTTTGGAAGAGCGCAACGTCGGCCAGCGTGTAGGCCGAGTTAGCGTCCACCGTCAGTTTGATGTCGGGGAACGCGGCGCGCACGCGCTCGACCACGCCCACGTCCCAGCCCGGCTTGATCTTGATCTTGATGCGCTGGTAGCCGGCGGCCGTCTCGCGGGCGATCTTCTCCAGCAGCGCCTCGACCGTGTCTTGTATCCCGATGGAGACGCCGCACGCGATCTCGCGCCGCGCGCCGCCGAGCAGTTTCCACAGCGGCAACCCTTCGCGCCGCGCCTCCAAGTCCCAGCACGCCGTCTCAAGCGCGGCCTTCGCCATGCGGTTGCCGCGCACGGCTTTCATCAGGCCGAAAACTTCCGCCGCCGACCCGACCTCGCGGCCCGCGAGCATCGGCGCGAGGTACGCGGCGGCGACGACCCACGCGCCGTCGATCCACTCCTCGCTGTAGAAAGGCCCCTCGCCCGCCGTGCACTCGCCCCAACCCTCAGCGCCCCCGTCGTCGCGGACGCGCGCGAGCATGATGCGCCGCTCGGTCGTGCGGCCGAAGCTGGTCTCGAAGAAGTGGATGAGCGGCAGGCGTATCTCGCGCAGCTCGACGGATGCGATTCTCAACTTTGCTGAACTCCCGTTGCCGCAATTATGAACAGTTTTGCGGGACTTTGCCAGACGGGACAAAGCTGTTAGCGATTAGCCGTTAGCTGTTAGCAAAACCTAAAGCGGGCGGCAGCCGGTGTACGACTTACGCCCGCCCTTATTTTGGCTGCCTGCTGATTGCCGCTTCTGGCTAACAGCTAATCGCTAACAGCTAACGGCTACCCCTACGCCGACACCTGATCGGCGGTGATGTCCGGGCCGAGGTCTTCGGTCGACGCCGCGCCGTCGCCCGTGAGCGCGGCGTGGAGCGTGTGCCACGGCAGGCTCGCGCACTTGACGCGCGCCGGGTACTCGCGCACGCCCGCGAAAATTTTGAGCCGGCCGAGGCCGTTCTCCTCCCGCTCCTCGTCCAGCCCGCCCGTCACCATCCGGTGGAACTCGCCGAACAGCCGCTCGACCTCCCCGCGCGACTTCCCCTTCACCGCCTGCGTCATCATGCTGGCCGAAGCCTTCGAGATCGCGCAGCCCGACCCCTCGAACGTCACCTCGTCGATGCGGTCTTCGGCGACGCGCAGATCGACCGTCAACTGATCGCCGCAGAGCGGGTTGTAGCCATCGGCCGTCTGCGTCGCGTCCGCGAGCCGGCGGAAGTTCCGCGGCTTCTTGTTGTGGTCGAGAATGACCTGCTGGTAAAGCTCGCTCAGTTCGGACATAAAGAAGCTGTTGGCTGTTAGCCGTTAGCCGTTAGCAAATCCAAAACCGGGGCGGCAGCCGAGGGCCGCCTTCTTCCGGCTAAAAGCTAACGGCTAATCGCCAACAGCTTATCTAAACACCTCGATGCACTTCTCGACCGCGCCCGCGAGCGCGTCCACCTCTTCCTTCGTGTTGTAGAAGGCGAAGGAGGCGCGGGCGGTGGCGGGGATTTTGAACCGCTGCATGACGGGCTGCGCGCAGTGGTGGCCGGCGCGGATGGCGATGCCCTCCTGATCGAGGATCGTGCCCACGTCGTGCGGGTGCACGTCGTCGATGACGAAGGAGACGACCGACGCCTTCTCGCGCGCCGTGCCGACGATGCGGACGCCGCGGATCGACGAGAGCAGCTCGGTCGCGTAGGCGAGAAGCTCCTGCTCGTGCGCGAGCGCGGCGGCGCGGTCGAGCGAGTTCAGGTAGTCAATCGCCGCGCCCAAGCCGATCTGGGAGGCGATGGCCGGCGTGCCGGCCTCGAACTTGTTGGGCAGGCCCGCGTAGGTCGTCTTCTCAAACGTGACGGTGCGGATCATGTCGCCGCCGCCGAGAAACGGGTTCATCCGCTCAAGCCACTCGGCCTTGCCGTAGACGACGCCGCTGCCCGTCGGCGCGAACATCTTGTGGCCGGAGATGATGTAGAAGTCGGCGTCCAAGCCCTGCACGTCGATAGGCATGTGCGGGGCGGCCTGCGCGCCGTCGACGAGCACGGGCACGCCGAGGCGGTGCGCGCGCGCGGCGATCTCCTTGACGGGGTTGACCGTGCCGAGCGCGTTCGAGACGTGCATCACCGCGACGAGCTTGGTGCGCTCGTTGAGCAGGGCGTCGAACTCGTCTAACAGCAACTCGCCCGCGTCGTTCATCGGGATGACGCGCAGCCGCGCCCCCTTCTCCTCGCAGAGCATCTGCCACGGGACGATGTTGGCGTGGTGCTCCATCGCGGAGACGACGATCTCGTCGCCCTCGGAGACGAACTTGCGGCCGTAGCCGTGCATCACGAGGTTGATGCCCTCGGTGCAGCCGCGCACGAAGATGCACTCTTTCACGTCGCGCGCGTTGATGAAGCGGCGCACCTTCTCGCGCGCGCCCTCGTAGGCGGTCGTCGCGCGCTGGCTCAAGTAGTGGACGCCGCGGTGGATGTTCGAGTGCTCCTCGCGCAGGTACTTCGCGCCGCGCTCGATGACCACCCGCGGCACTTGGGAGGAGGCCGAGTTGTCGAGGTAGACGAGCGGCTTGCCGTTGACCGTCTGCGCGAGCACGGGGAAGTCCTCGCGGACGCGCCCGACGTCGAACCTCGGCGCGGCCTGCGCCGCCTCCCCCGCCCTCCCCGTCTCAGTTATCACCGATTTTTCCGTCGCGATCATGTTCGTTAGCCGTTAGCTCTTAGCGAAACCAAAAACCGAAGCCTGTTGCCGAAGCCGAAAGCTTGTGGCTGTAGCCGAATGCCCGTCTCCTTCAGGCTAACAGCTAACAGCTAACAGCTTTCCCGTCACGCCTCCAGCCGCGCGTGCAGGCGGTTGAGGATGGCCTCGTCGAGCCGCCGCTTGATGGAGTCGATCTTGATCTTTTCGACCAGTTCCTCCGCGAAGCCGTAGGTCAGAAGATTGCGCGCCAGCTCCGGGTGCAGGCCGCGGCTGAGGAGGTAGAACAACTCCTCCTCTTCGAGCTGCCCGACGGTCGCGCCGTGCGAGCATTTCACGTCGTCGGCGAAGATTTCGAGCTGCGGCTTGGTGTCCACGCGCGCGTCCGGCGAGAGCAGCAGGTTCCGGTTGGTCTGCTGCGCGTCGGTCTGCTGCGCGTCGCGGCGGACGAAGACGCGGCCGTTGAAGACGGCGCGGCCGTCGCCGTCGAGGATGCCCTTGTAGAGTTGGTGGCTCGCGCAGCGCGGCGCGACGTGGTCGATGGTCGAGTGCGTGTCGGCGTGCTGCCCCGCGCCCGCGATGTAGAGTCCGTCCACCCAGCACTCCGCGCCCTCGGCGAGCAGGCGCACCGTGATCTCGTGGCGCGACAGGCGCGCGCCCTGCGTGATCGTCGTCAGGTCGTACGCGCTCCCGGCCGCGAGTTCCGCGTGCGTCGCGGCGACGTGGAACGCCGACGATCCTTCGGCCTGCCGCTTGTAGTGCACGACGCGCGCGCGCTCTTTGAGGAACACCTCGACGACGGCGTTCGTCAAATGCGCCGAGCCGTCCGCCGACTCGTAGTCCTCGACGACGGTCGCGGAGCTGCCGGCTTCGGCGACGACGAGCACGCGCGGGCTGACGAGCAGTTGCGCTCCGGCGGCCGGCCGCGACGCCACGAACAGCAGGTGGAGCGGCGACGAGACTTGCGCGCCCGCGGGCAGGTGTACGAGTACGCCCGCGCCGAGCAGCGCCGTGTTGAGCGCGGTGAAGCTGTTCAGCGAGAAGTCCGCCGCGCGCGCGAGGTGCTCGCGCAACAGCGACTCGCGTTCGGCGAGCGCGGCCGAAATGTCCGCGACGACGACGCCTTCGGGCAGCCCGGCGAGCGACGAGAGTTCCGGCTTGAAGTGGCCGTTGACGAAGACGGCCGTGGTTTGCGACGACTCGGGGAAGAGTCGATCTTTCAGCGACTCGGCGTCGACGGTCTGGCCGTCGCTCGCCGCCGGCTCGAACGTCGAACGCGCGACGGCCGCGACGTTCGTGTATTTCCAGTCCTCGTGCGCCGTCGTCGGGAAGCCCTCGCGCTTGAAGACCTCGAACGCCCCCTCGCTCAAACGCGCGGCCCACGGCGGCAGGGCGCGGCCGGCGCGCCCGCGCCCCGCCTCCCACGCCGCCCGGTAAATCGATCTTTCCAGTGTCGCCTGTGTCATCTCAATATCTGTTAGCCGTTAGCCGTTAGCGATTAGCCGAACAAAAGAGTGAGTCTGTGCTTCAAGTTTTCGATCACGCGCCGACGGCCGAGGGCTGATTGCTGACGGCTTCTTTAACCCAGTCGTAGCCCTTCTCTTCGAGTTCGAGCGCGAGTTCCTTGCCGCCGGAGCGCACGATCCGTCCGCGGTAGAGCACGTGGACGAAGTCGGGGACGATGAAGTTGAGCAGGCGCTGGTAGTGCGTGACGAGGATGATCGCGTTGTCGGGCCGGCGCAGGAAATTGACGCCGCCCGCGACGATCCGCAGCGCGTCGATGTCGAGGCCCGAGTCGGTCTCGTCGAGCACGGCGAGGCGCGGCTCAAGCACGGCCATCTGCAAAATCTCGTTGCGCTTCTTCTCGCCGCCCGAAAAGCCCTCGTTGACCGAGCGCGACATCAGCGCCGCGTCCATCTCGACGATCTTGGCGCGCTCCGCGAGCAGGTCTTTGAACTCCAGCGGGTCGAGTTCTTCCTCGTTCAGGTGTTTGCGCCGCTCGTTGTAGGCGAGGCGCAGGAACTGCGCGTTCGAGACGCCCGGAACTTCGACCGGGTACTGGAACGCGAGGAAGACGCCCGCGCGGGCGCGCTCGTCGGGTTCGAGTTCGAGCAGGTTCTTGCCCTCGAAGAGGACTTCGCCGCCCGTCACCTCGTAGGCCGGGTGGCCGGCGATGATCTTGGCGAGCGTGGACTTGCCCGACCCGTTCGGCCCCATGATCGCGTGCACCTCGCCCGCGCGGATCGTCAGGCTGATGCCCCGCAGGATTTCCTTGCCGTCAACCGTCGCGTGCAGATTACGAATCTCTAACACCGTTCACTCCTCAAACAACTTTTAATCATGGTGCGGCTATGCCGAGCGCGCGACAGATTGCCCGCACCGTTCCCGTTGGTATCTCGCGGTGACGAGGGACGGCGGCCGCCTTCTTCGTCTGCCGGTTAATGTACAGCGTGTGCTCCTTGCCTTCGCGGACTAACTCGCAGCCCTGCGACTCAAGATGACGAATCACGTCGCGCCGCTTCATGCCGCACGAAACTCGATCTCCTCGCGCTCGCCCGCCGGGTCGCCGGCAAGGAGGCGATTCCCTTCGAGCACCATCTCGATCGCCTCCGCGAGATTCGCGCGCGCTTCCTCTCGCGTCTTACCCAGCGAGATAGCCCCCGGAAGTTCCGCGACGGACGCCTGCACCAAGCCATCGGCCTGCTCGTAAATGATTGTCAGCCGCAAATCCATCGAAGAAAACGCCTCCGTCAACCGACGCTGTTCTCCAGCTTCAGGCCGAGGAGGCGCTGGGCCTCGACGGCGAACTCCATCGGCAGCTCGCGGAAGACCTCCTTGCAGAAGCCGTTGATGATGAGCGAGACCGCGTCTTCCTGCGAGATGCCGCGCTGGCGCAGGTAGAACAGTTGCTCCTCGCTGATGCGCGAGGTCGTCGCCTCGTGCTCGACGCGCGCCGTGTTGTTCATCACCTCGATGTACGGGAAGGTGTTCGCGGAACACTTGTCGCCGATGAGCATCGAGTCGCACTGCGTGTAGTTGCGCGCGCCCTCCGCGCCTTTGAGCACTTTGACGAGGCCGCGGTACGAGTTGTTCGACTTGCCGGCCGAGATGCCCTTCGAGACGATGGTCGAGCGCGTGTTCTTCCCGATGTGGATCATCTTCGTGCCGGTGTCGGCTTGCTGCGCGTGGTTCGTGAGCGCGACCGAGTAGAACTCGCCGACCGAGTTGTCGCCCTGAAGGATGCAGGACGGGTACTTCCAAGTGATGGCCGAACCCGTCTCGACCTGCGTCCACGAAATCTTCGAGTTGCGGCCGCGGCACGCGCCGCGCTTGGTGACGAAGTTGTAAATGCCGCCCTTGCCCGTCTCGTCGCCCGCGTACCAGTTCTGCACGGTCGAGTACTTGATCTCGGCGTCGTCGAGGGCGACCAGCTCGACGACCGCGGCGTGCAACTGGTTCTTGTCGAAGCGCGGCGCGGTGCAGCCTTCGAGGTAGGAGACGTGCGACGCCTCCTCGGCGACGATCAGCGTGCGCTCGAACTGGCCCGACTCCGAGTTGTTGATGCGGAAGTAGGTCGACAGCTCCATCGGGCAGCGGACGCCCTTCGGGATGAAGCAGAACGAGCCGTCGGAGAAGACGGCGCTGTTCAGGGCGGCGAAGTAGTTGTCGCCGACGGGCACGACCGAGCCGAGGTACTTCTTGACCAGATCGGGGTAGTCGCGGATCGCCTCGGTGAACGAGCAGAAGATGACGCCGTGCTTCTTGAGCTTCTCCTTGTAGGTCGTGGCGACCGAGACCGAGTCGAAGACGGCGTCGACGGCGACGTTCGCCAACTGCTTCTGCTCGGTGAGCGGGATGCCGAGTTTCTCGAACGTGCGGAGCAGTTCGGGATCGACCTCGTCGAGGCTCGCCTTCTTGGCCTTCTGCTTCGGCGCGCTGTAGTAGATCACGTCCTGATAGTCGATCTCCGGGTACGTGACGTTCGGCCAGTGCTTCGGCTCCGTCATCTTGAGCCACTGCCGATACGCCTTGAGCCGGAACTCAAGCATCCACTCCGGCTCCTGCTTCTTCGCGACGATTAGGCGGATCGTGTCCTCCGTCAACCCCTTCGGGATCATGTCCGACTCGATGTCGGTGACGAAGCCGTACTTGTATTCCTGATTAGCCAGCAGTTCGATGTTGCTCATCTCTCACTCTTCCGTCGTCAGCGCGTCAACCCAAACGTAAACTAAACCCGCGCGGCGCGCCTCAAACCTGCCTGCCCGGCGCGCCGTGGCGCGGCAGCGCCTGAATCTGGTGGATGGTGGACTCGACCTTCGCCTCCGTCCCCGTCAGCTCGGCCAGCGTGATCGCCGAGAGCGCGTCGCGGACGATGTCGTGCAGGCCGACGATCACGGGCCGGATGCCGCAGTTGCCCGTGTGGACGCACGAGTCGAGCAGGCCCGCGTAAGTCTTGCAGTGGCTCTCAAGCACGTCCTCGCCCTGCACGCTGATGATCTCGCTCAGCCGAATCTCCGAGGCGGGCCGCGCCAGCCGGTAGCCGCCCTTCGTCCCGCGGATCGACGCGACCAGCCCGGCCTTCGACAGCGTCCAGAGCACCTTGCCGGCGTTGGCCGGCGAGATGCCCTCGCGCTCGGCCATCTGGGCGAGCGTCAAGAACTCGCCTTCGGCCAGCCTCGCCAACTGCAAGAGGCACCGCAAGCCGTACTCTTCCTGTGCCGAGACCTTCACGTAAACCGCTCCAACAGAAGCAATTACTTCGATGCTGGGGCAATTATAAGGAAACCTTACTTTTTAGTCAACTTTAGCCGCGGTCGCTTTTTTTGCCCCCCGAGACCGCCTTCGCGCCCGCCCCGAAACGCGGAATATTTGACCGTCAAACGGGCGCGGCATACAATCACGCCGGCTTGGTTAACCGTTTTGTCTTCTTCCGCAGCCCGCGCCGGAAACCCCCGATCCGATGGCACTCCTCAAAAAATTCTCGCTCGCGCCCAACCTGCTGCGGCGCTGGTACTGGCTGCTCGTGCTCCTGCTGACGCTCGTCGTCTGGGGCGCGGTCTCGCTCGCGCTCCGGCCGCAAGCCGACTCGAACGGCAGCTACGTCTCGCGCCCCTACGGCTACATGACCGGCCTCGAAGACCGCGCGCTCGACCTGCTCTTCCAGCTCCGCAACACGCGAAACAAGGAGTTGCAGTCGCGCGGCCGGGGCGAGCCGATCACGATCATCGAGGTTGACGAGGACTCGATCCGCGAGTCGAACGTGCGACTCCAGAAGTGGCCGCGCAACTGGTACGGCCGGCTGATCCAGCACGCGAGCGAGGCGGGCGCTTCGACCATCGGGCTTGACGTTTACGTCAGCGAGGTCGGCGGCGTCTCCGAGTTCGACCGGGCGATGGATCAGCAACTGCTCGACGCCATCACGAACGCGGGCAACGTCGTCATCGCGCAGAAGCTGGAGGCCGGCGGATCGGAGGCCATCACCCCGCTCCCGGAGTTCGCCGAGGCCGTGTCGGGCGTCGGCTTCGTCGATCTGCCGCACGAGGACGACAGCTACGTCCGCACGGCGCAGCTCACGACCGTCCGCGACACGGCGGACGGGCAGAAGGAGACGCTGCTCAGCTTCGCCTCGCTCATCGCGCAGCTCCACGACGGCCAGCCGTTCGAGAGCCTGAACGCGCGCCTCTTCACCTTCGGCAACCGCCAGATACCGCTGCGCAACGATCTGAACTTGCAGATCGACTTCCGCGGCCGCTCGCCCGCCTTCACGCGCGTCTCGGCGCGCGACATCCTGTGCGAGGAGTTCAAGGCGGCCAACTCGCCCAACCTCCAGTGCGACCCGTCGCGGCGGCCGGCGGCCGAACTGTTCCGCGACCGCATCGTGCTCATCGGCGCGACCAACAACGACGCGCCCGACCTCTTCGTCACGCCCTTCTACATGCCGCGCACCTTCCCCGACCGCCCAGTCCTGCGCCTGTTCGAGTCGGACCTCCCCACCCAGACGAAGCTGATGCCCGGCATCGAGGTGCACGCCAACGTCGTGGCGACGCTCTTGAATGGCCGCTACCTGACCCGGCCCGCGTGGGGGCGGCAGGCTCTCTTCGTGCTCGTGCCGCTCGTCGTCGTCGCGGCGGCGGTCTTCTTCGTGCGCGCGCTGTGGGGGCTGCTGATCACCGTCGTGACCAGCGCGATCCTGCTCGCCGTCTCCTCGTGGGCCTTCGACGCGCACGGCCTGATCCTGCCGCTGGCGAGCGCGCAGCTCGGCGTCTTGGGCCTGCTCGCGCCGTCCTCCTTCCTGCTGCGCTACGCGCACGAGCGCGCGATGCGCGAGGAGCAGGAGGCCGAGCGCGCCGCGATCATGGACATCTTCTCGCGCTGCGTCTCGCCCGAAGTGGCCGACACCCTCTGGCAGCAGCGGCAGACGCTCGCTCTGGGCGGCGAGCGCCGCACCGTGACCGTCATCTTCACCGACATCCGCGGCTTCACGACCCTCTCGGAGTCGGTCAGCTCCGAGGTCGTCGTGACGTGGCTCAACGAGTACTTCAGCCGGATGCACCGGATCATCTGCGCCTACGGCGGCCACATCAACAAGTACCTCGGCGACGGGCTGATGATCGTCTTCGGCGCGCCCGTGGCGCGCGGCGACAAACTCGAAGCGCGCGCCGCCGTCTCGTGCGGACTCGAAATGCTGGCCGAGGTCGAGCGCATCAACGCAGACTGGGCCGGGACGGGCCGGCCGGAAATCCACATCGGCTGCGGCATCCACACGGGCGAGGCGCTGTGCGGCGTGGTCGGCGCGGAAGGGCGGCTCGAATACACGCTCATCGGCGACACCGTGAACCTGACCTCGCGCCTCGAATCGACGACGAAGGAGAAGCAGGTGCCGATCCTCATCAGCGATTCGACGGCCAAGCTGCTCGGGCAGGACTACGAGATCGAGCCGATGGGCGACGTGACCGTCAAGGGCAAGACGCAGAGCACGAAGGTCTATACCGTCAGGAAGGCCGAGAAGAAGCAGAAGACCCGCGAGGTTGAGAAAGTCGGCGTGTGAGGGGCGGGTTTCGGGTCTGAGGGTTTCGGGTTTTTGAAGCGAAAAGCGGCGAGTTGGGGTTGATCCCGACTCGCCGCTTCAACTTCCGTCGCCGGAAGCTCGAATGTCGCCGCCCCGCGCTACCCGTCGCCGCGCGCCGCGTCGAGCTTCGTCAGCTTTTCGACGCGCTGCTGGTGGCGGCCCCCGGCGAATTCCGTCTCGACGAAGGCGCGGATCATGGCGGCGGCCGTCTCCGGGTCGATGAAGCGCGCGCCGATGCAGAGCACGTTGGCGTCGTTGTGCTGGCGCGCGAGGCGGGCCGTCTCCTCGTTCCAGCACAGCGCCGCCCGGACGCCCGGAATCTTGTTGGCGGCGATACTGATGCCGATCCCCGAGCCGCACATCACCACCCCGCGCTCGACCTCCCCCGCGACGACCGCGCGCCCGACGGCCGCGCCGAAGTCCGGGTAATCGACGCTCTCAAGGCCCTGCGTGCCGTAGTCGGCGACCTCGTAGCCGAGCGCGGCGATGGCCTCCTTCGCCCGCTCCTTCCCCTCGTAGCCCGCGTGGTCGCTGCCGATGGCGATCTTTTTCTTTGACATCTCGAAGCCCCGACTTTCAAGCGTCGTTTGCCGAACTCGTTTAGGTGATCAACTGCTGCTTCTGCTGCTGTCGAGTTGCGCGGCGGCGGCCTCGTCAACGAACCAGTCGAGCGAGCCGCCGCGCGGCTCGATCAGTTGGGACGGCAGGCGCGCGGCGTCGCGCGCGCCCTCGACCACCTCCTTGAGCCGCGCCGCCTTGCCCGCGCCCGTGACGGTGAAGAGCACGCGGGCGGCGTGGTTGATCGCGGGCGCGGTCAGCGTGATGCGGAACGTGTCGAACTTCTCGACCCAGTTGGCCGCGACCCACGCGCGCCGCTCTTCGAGCGCCGCCGTCGCCGGGAAGAGCGAGGCGGTGTGGCCGTCGTCGCCCATGCCGAGCATGACGAGATCGAAGGCCGGCCAGTCGGCGTCGTCGCCGAAGAAGGAGCGCAGCTCGTCCTCGTAGAGGCGGGCGTTGGCGACGGCGTCGCCCTCGCCGATCATGCGGTGGACGTTCTCCGCCGGCAGCGCGACGCGCGAGAGCAGCGCGCCGTGGGCCATCCCGAAGTTGCTGTCGGCGTGATCGGGCGGGACGGTGCGCTCGTCGCCGAAGAAGACGTGAACCTTCGTCCAGTCGATCAGGCGGCCGGGGCCGTCGTCGCCCGCGAGGATTTCGTAGACGCGGCGCGGCGTCGAGCCGCCCGCGAGCGCGACGCTGAAGCGGCCGCGCTCCGAGATCGCCTTCTCGGCGAGTTGGGCGATCCACTCGGCCGCGCCCCGCGCGACCGATTCGGCGTCGGCGGAGGTGTAAAAGTTGTGTCGCGTGTTGGTGCTCATCCAGTTTGTCAGCCGCCGAGGGCCGCGCGGCGGGCCGCGCCGTAGAGCGCCGTCTTGTCGTCGAGGATGACGCGCACGGGCATCGAGAGCGCGAGTTCCGACATGCGCCCCTTGTCGCCGTAGGCGCGCATGAACGTGCCGTCCTTGAGCTTCCCCAGAATCTTCGGCGCGATGCCGCCGCCGACGTAGAGGCCGCCCGACGCCTTGAGCAGCAGCGCGAGGTTGCCGGCCATCGAGCCGTAAATCCCGACCATGAGATCGAGCGCCTTGGCCGCCAACTCGGACTCGCCCGCCTGCGCCGCGTTCGAGATCGCCGCGGCCTCCTTGCCCGGCGTCATCCGCTCCCTCAGCCAGTCGGGTTCCTCGCCGTGCCCCTCGTCGCGGAGGAACTGATAGACGTTCACCAGCCCCATCCCCGACAGCACGCGCTCGTAGCTGACGCGGCCGCCGATCTCGCGGCGCATGTAGTCGAGCAGGGAGTCTTCGATCTCGTTGCGCGGCGCGAAGTCGATGTGGCCGCCCTCCGAAGCCATCGGGCGGTAGCGCGCGCCGTCCCAGAAGATGCCGGCCATGCCGAGGCCCGTGCCGGCGGCGATGAGTCCGCGGTGGCCGTCGCCCGTGTCCGTGCCCTCGTTGAGCGTAAAAATCTGCTCGTCGTGCAGGACTTCGACGCCGTAGGCCGTCGCTTCCAGATCGTTGATAAGCGCGACCGACTCGACGCCGAGCGCGCGCGCCAGCTTGTCGCCCTCGATGATCCACGCGAGGTTCGGCGTCTCGACGCGGTCGCCGACGACGGGGCCGGCGATGCCGAAGCAGGCGCGCGTGATCCGGTCGGGCTTCTGCTCGGCGACGAACTCGGCGACGATGGCGTCGAGCGAGTCGTAAGAGCCGCTGGGGAAATTCCTCTGCGCGATGGGGGTGCGCGCGCCCGCGCCGTCCTCGTCGAAGAGCGCGATGTTCGTCTTGGTTCCCCCGATGTCGCCCGCCAGAATCATCTTCTTTAACTTCGCCCCTCGTCCGGTGTCGTTGGTTCGAACGGCCGCGCCGCGATCAAACTCAGATGGTCGCGCGCTCCCGCGGCGCGAGTCTAGCGCGCCGCGCCGATCAGTCGCGCGGCGTAGGCCGCGGCCTCCTCGTAAATTCGGTCGCGCGAGAGCAGGGCCAGCTCGCGGCTCAGGCGTTGGCCCGCGGTGCGCGCCTCGTAGCCGAGGATGCGGCCGACCTCGTTCGATTGGCCGACGCGCGCGGTCGTTTCGAGCTTCGTCCAGTCGCGACTCATGCGCGCCTGAAACTCCGCCGCGCCCCCGCCGCGCGCGAGCGTGACGCGCCTGACGGTGTTGCCCGCCGACTCTTCAACCCCTTCGGCGGCGACGAGCCGCAGATCGAACTCGCGGCCCGAGGCGCGCAGCCGGAACGCCGCCGCGCCGCCCTCGCCCGCACCATTGGCCGAGGCCAACTCCCAGCCGAGACGCGAGGCGAGCCAGCCGGCGAGGAGCAAAGCCTGCGCCGAAGTCTGGCCCTTCGCGGCCGCCGGCGGCGCGAACTCGATCTCGACCGAGTCGAGCCGGTCGAGGTGTTCGCGGTAGCCCTCCACGTCCCAGAAGCTGGCGAGCAGGTTGCGCCACGTCGTCAGCCGCCCCCAGTTGAGATCGGAGAGCGCGATGCGCGGGTGCTCCGCGACGAGTTGGGCGACGCGCGCCAAGTCTTCGCGCGGGTGGTCGAACGCGGCCGAGTCGATGACGACGCGGTCGGAGAGTTCGACGGTGCGGGCGAAGAGTTTGTCCTCGTAGTGCGGGATGTCTCTCCACCAGAGGAAGGTCGGGATGTCGGGGACGAGCAGCGGCTCGGCGGCGGTGGCGAGATGTTTGAGCGCGGGGCCGGCGGCCTCGATGGTGATCTGCTCGCCGCAGACCTGCTTGCCGCCGCGCGGCGCGGCCTGACAGCGCGTCGAGACGTAGGCGTCGAGCGCGGACTCGGTCGCGGCGGTGTCGGCGAGCAGGACGACGGCGCGCGTCGGCGTCTGCTCCGTCACGTCTTCGAGCACCGCGTCGATCAACTCGCGCCCCTCGTGGCGCGGCGCGTAAATGATCAGGTTGGCGACGCACACGCGCGTGACGCCGGCCTCCGAGGTGGCGCCGTCGCTTCCCGCGCCGCCGGCCGCGCTCTCGCGCCACATCGCCGCCAGCTCGCGTTCGAGCCGCGCCACGTCCACGCCCGCCGCCCCGCTGTTCTGTTTCTGCGTTTCCATGTGTTCGTGAATCGTAAATCGTGAATCGTAAATCGATCAAAGACCGCGAACGGCGAATCTGGAATCGTGAACGGATGAAGAAACCTCTTTAACGATTCACGATTTACGATTCACGACTTACGGCCCTCACGGCCTGCGCCAGTGGCGGCCCGCCCGCGCGAGCATCTCGTGCGTGGCCTCCGGCCCCCACGTGCCGGCCTCGTAGTTGGGGAACGGCGCTTCCCGTTTCGTCGCCGCCCACTCTTCGAGGACGGGCATGACGATCTCCCAGCCGCGCTCGGTCATGTCGGTGCGCGCGTAGAGCGTCGGGTCGCCGAGCAGGCAGTCGAGGATGAGCCGCTCGTAAGCCTCGGCCAGCTTGACGCCGAACGACGCGCCGTAGCGGAAGTCCATGTTCACGTCGCGGATGCGCGTGACCTGCCCGGGCACCTTCGCCGCGACGCGCAGCGTGATGCCCTCGTCGGGCTGGATGCGGATGACGAGCTGGTTCGGCGCGACCTGCTCCATCATCTCGGGGCCGAACAACTGGTGCGGCGCTTGCTTGAACTGGATGGCGATCTCGGTGACGCGCTTCGCCAGCCGCTTGCCCGAGCGCAGGTAGAACGGCACGCCCGACCAGCGCCAGTTGTCGAAGTACATCGTCAGCATGGCGAACGTCTCGGTCGCCGAGTCCCCTGCCACGCCTTCCTCCTCGCGGTAGCCGGGCACGGGCTTGCCGTTGATCGAGCCCGCGCCGTACTGCCCGCGCACGCACTCGGTTCGCACCCGCTCCGGCGTGAAGGCGCGCACCGAGGTCATCGCCTTGATCTTCTCGTCGCGCACGGCCTCGGCGTCGAGCGACGCGGGCGGCTCCATCGCCACGAGCGAGAGCACCTGAAAGACGTGGTTCTGGAGCATGTCGCGCACCACGCCGGCCTTCTCGTAGTAGCCGCCGCGGCCCTCGACGCCGACCGTCTCGGCGTTCGTGATCTGGACGTGGTCGATGTACTGCCGGTTCCAGAGCGGCTCGTAGATGCCGTTGGCGAAGCGGAAGACGAGGAGGTTCTGGACGGTCTCTTTGCCGAGGTAGTGGTCGATGCGGTAAATCTGCCGCTCGTCGAGGTGCTGGTGGATCTCGCGGTTGAGCTGCTGCGCGCTCGCCAGATCAGTCCCGAACGGCTTCTCGATGATGACGCGCACCCAGCCGCGTTCGGGTTTGACGAGTCCCGCGCGGCCGAGTTGGGCGACGGCCTCGGAGTAGAGCGTCGGCGAGGTCGAAAGGTAGAAGAGGCGGTTGCCCTGCGTGCCGCGCTCCGAGTCGATCTGCGAGAGCAGCGCGCCGAGGTGCTGGAAGTGTTCGGGCGTCGCGGTGTTGACCGGGCAGTAGTAGAGCTTCTGCGCGAACGACTCCCAGACCTGCTCGTCGCCCAAGCCCCCCTCGGCGAATTGCGCGACGCCGTCTTTCATGCGCGCGCGGAACTCTTCGTGCGACATCTCGGTGCGCGCCGCGCCGACGACGGCGAACTCGGCCGGAACCAGCCGCTCCTGCACCAGCCGGTAGAGCGCGGGGATCAGTTTGCGTTTCGTCAGGTCGCCGGTCGCGCCGAAGATGATGACGACGCACGGCTCGGTCGTGCGCTCAAGGCGCATCCCGGCGCGCAGAGGGTTTTCGAGTGTTGTGGCAGACATAAGATGTAGAGGCTAGAGGTTAGAGGTTAGAGGTTAGTGAAGAAAACGTTTCTTTCTAACCTCTAACCTCTAAGCTCTGATCGCTGAGTTTTACTGGCGGCCCAGAAGCTCTTCCCACTCGGTGTGCACGGCCTCTTCGCCCGGCTTGTCCGTGCGGTTGTAGGTGTGCGAGCCGAAGAAGTCGCGCTGCGCCTGCGTCAGGTTGAGCGGCAGGTCGGCCGTGCGGTAGGTGTCGAAGTAGCCGATCGAGGCGGACATGCCGGGCACGGGGACGCCGGCCGAGATCGCGGCAATGACGGCCCTGCGCCAGTTCGGCTGCGCCTGCTCGACCCACGCCTTGAAGTCGGGATCGACGAGCAGGTTCGGCAGGTCGGCCCGGCGCTGGTAGGCCTGCTTGATCTTGTCGAGGAACTGCGCGCGGATGATGCAGCCGCCCTTCCAGATGCGCGAGCACTCGCCGAGATCGATCCCCCAGTTCCACTTCTCCGAGCCGGCGCGGATCAGGTTCATGCCCTGCGCGTAGGAGCAGATCTTGGAGGCGTAGAGCGCGTCGTGGACGGCCTGAATCATCTCCTTGCGGTCGCCCGAAAACTGCCCGCCCTGCGGCCCGCGAATCTCCTTCCCGGCGGCGACGCGCTGTTCTTTGAGGCCCGACAGGTTGCGCGTGTCGACGGCCGCGTCAATCGTCGGCGTGACGACGCCGAGGTCGAGCGCGATGTCGGAAGTCCACTTGCCCGTGCCCTTCTGGCCGGCAACGTCGAGCACGAGATCGACCAGCGGCGTGCCCGTCTCCGGGTCTTTGACGCGCAGAATCTTCGCCGTGATCTCGACGAGGAACGACTCCAAGTCGCCGCGGTTCCACTCGTCGAACACGTCGGCCATCTCGGCGGCCGACATGCCGAGCACGCGGCGCATGATGTCGTACGCCTCGGCGATCAACTGCATGTCGCCGTACTCGATGCCGTTGTGCACCATCTTGACGAAGTGGCCCGCGCCGCCCGGCCCGATGTAGGTGACGCACGGGCCGTCGTCAACCTTCGCGGCGATGGCCTCCCAGATGGGCCGAATCTGCTCGTACGCTTGGCGGTCGCCGCCCGGCATCAGGGACGGCCCCCAGAGCGCGCCCTTCTCGCCGCCGGAGACGCCGGAGCCGATGAAGTTGAAGCCCTCGGCCTTGAGAGCCTTCTCGCGGCGCTCGGTGTCCATGAAGTAGGAGTTGCCGCCGTCGATGATGATGTCGCCCGGATCGAGGTGGGGCTTGATCTTGTCGACCGTCCAGTCGACGGGGTCGCCGGCCTTCACCAAGAGGATGATCCGGCGCGGCCGCTCCAGCGATTTGACGAACTCTTCGGGCGTGCGCGTGCCGATGAACTGCTTGCCGGCGTTCTCCTCCATGAACTTGGTGACGCGGTCGGGTTCGTTCTCGCTCGGCGGCCGGTTATAGACCGCGACGGGGTAGCCGTTGCGCTCGATGTTGCGCGCCAGATTCTCGCCCATCACGGCGAGTCCGATCATGCCGATCTTCGCGGTCTGCGGGGTCTGTTCTGTGGACATTTTCTTATCCTCGATTTGGGGAAACTGTCAGTGGTCAGTCGCCCGTGGTCAGTTGTTTTCGCCTGCGGCAGTCGCGTGTTCCGCTTCGGCCATTCACTAACGCGGCAGAACAGCGGATAACCGACCACGGACGACTGACAATCTTTTACTTCGCCGTCGCGCCCGCGACCGGCAGGGCGTCACCGATGATCGCTTGCAGCCGGCGGAGGCCGCCCGACACGTCCGCGCCGAGATCGACGCGGACGGCGCGGCGGCCGCGCGTGGAGAGCGAGCGGAAGTCGCCGAGCGCCTGCGCCTGCTTCAGGGTGCTGAAGGTGTAAGGCTCGCCGGGGATGGGCAGGTCGCGCGCGTCGGCCGCGGTGATCTGCAAAAAGACCCCGGCGTCCGAGCCGCCCTTGTGGAGCTGGCCCGTCGAGTGGAGGAAGCGCGGGCCGTAGCCCGTGGTGGTGGCGCAGCGCGTGGCGTCGCGCAGGTGCGTGCGGATCGCCTGAATCGCGGCCTCGTGTTCGGGCGTCTCCTCGATGTAGTCGAGCATGGCGACGTAGTCGCCCGCCTTGACGCGCGCGAGGTGGGCCTTGATGGCGGCGGCGACCGAGTCGGCCGGGAGCGCGGCGCGCGTGGCGTCGTCGGCGTAGACGGTCAGCCCGCCGTCGCTGGCGAGCGCGGTCTGCTCGGGGAGCTTGCCGTCGGCCTTGAAAGCGTCGAGCAGCTCTTTCGTCGCGTCCTTCGACTCCTGCACGTTCGGCTGATCGAACGGGTTGATGCCGAGACGCCAGCCGGCGAAGGCCGTCGCGATCTCCCACAGGAAGAACTCCTCGCCGAGATCGTAGGTGTCGTTCAGCGTGCGGTAGACGACGGGGTGGCCGGCCGCTTCGAGCGCCTTGAGCTTCGACTCGGTCTCGCTGTCGATCTTGCCGACCGAGACGTGGACGAACAGGCGGTCGTCGCCGTACGCGGACGGCGAACCGAGCGGCTCGCCCGCGACGGGCACGATCCCCTTCCCGTCCTTACCCGTGCTCTCCGCGAGCAACTGCTCGACCCACAGGCCGAAGGAGGAAATCTTCGGGTCGGTGCTTACGGTCAGCTTGTCGCGGCCGGCCTTCGCGCACTCTCCCATGATCGCGCCCAATCTAGCGCCGGGGTTGTCGGCCGCCGGCACGACCTGCGAGCAGGCGTGGACGATGCGTTCGGCGCGGTCGAGCAGCTTGCGCACGTCCAAGCCCATCAGCGCCGCCGGGACCATGCCGAAGTAGGAGAGCGCGCTGTAGCGCCCGCCGATGTCGGCCGGGTTCAGGAAGATGCGCTTGAACTTGTCGCGCGTGGCGTCCGATTCCATCTTCGTGCCGGGGTCGGTGATGGCGACGAAGCAGTCGCCGGGGTTCTCCTTCTTCCGGCCGACCTGATCGTACCAGTACTTGTAGAAGACGAGCGGCTCGGTCGTCGTGCCGGACTTCGACGAGATGATGAAGAGGCACTTGGTGATGTCAACCTGATCGACGAAGCCGGCGAAGGCGTCCGGGTCGGTCGAATCCAAGACGAGCAGTTCGGGGAAGCCCTCCTGCTTGCCGAAGGTCTGCCGGAGCACCTCGGGGCAGAGCGACGAGCCGCCCATGCCGCAGACCATGACGTGCTTGAACTCGCGGACGTTGCGGATGCGGTCGGCGAACTCCACCAAGTCGTTCTCGACGCCGATCATCATGTCGGGCACGGTCAGCCAGCCTAAGGCGTTCTTGATGATCTTCTGGTGGGCCTCGTCCTCTTTCCAGAGCGAGGCGTCCTTGCGCCAGATGCGGCGCATCACGTCGCCCTTGTCCGCCTCACGGATGGCCGCCGCGACGGCCTCACTATACTTTCCCAAGGATGCCGTCAGCCTCTCATTGATTCCCGAGAGCAGCGCGTCGCGCTTCGACTCGATAGATTCCACGAGCGTGTCGAACGAGGTGACGAAGGAGGCGAGGCCGTCCTCCTGAAGTTTTTGCGTGACGGCCGCGATGTCGATGCCGACGGCGCGCAGGTCGTCGAACAGCTTGCGGCAGTCGTCGATCCCCTCTTCCAGCGTGAGCTTCGGGACGCCGTGGTCGCGGATGGCCGTGTAGGTGGCGGGCGGGACGGTGTTGACCGTCTCGGGGCCGATCAGGTTGTCGACGTAGAGCACGTCCGAGTAGTTCGGGTTCTTCGTCCCCGTGGAGGCCCAGAGGCAGCGCTGCACCTGCGCGCCGCGCGCCTTGAGATCGGCGAAGCGCGGGCCGTGGAAGATCTCTCTGAACTTGGCGTAGGCGAGCTTGGCGTTGGCAATCGCCGCGCGGCCCAGCAGGCCTTCGAGCCGCCGCTTCTCTTCGGGCGAGGGGGCGTGGCGGGCCATGTATTCGAGGTCTTTATCAATCGCCGTGTCCACGCGCGAGACGAAGAACGAGGCGACGCTGGCGATGTGATCGACGTTCTTGCCCTCGGCCGCGCGGCGCTCAAGGCCGCGGATGAAGGCCTCGGCCACCTGCTGGTAGTTATCCAGCGAGAAGATCATCGTGACGTTGACGTTGATGCCGCGGTAGATCGACTCCTCGATGGCCGGCAGCCCCTCCTGCGAGGCGGGAATCTTGATCATCACGTTCTTGCGGCCGAGGCGGTTGAAGAGGCGTTCGGCCTGCTCGATGGTCTCGGCCGTCTTGAACGCGAGCCGGGGATCGACTTCGAGCGAGATGTAGCCGTCGACGCCGTCCGTCTTGTCGTAGACGGGGCGGAGGATGTCGGCGGCCTCGCCGATGTCTTCGATGACGAGGTCTTCGTAGATGTCCATCACGCCCTTGCCCGACTGGACGAGCTGGCGCATCTGCTCGTCGTAGTCGGTCGAGCCGGTGATGGCCTTCTCGATGATCGTCGGGTTCGAGGTGACGCCGCGCAGGTCGTCCTCCTCGATCTTGCGCGCGAGGTCGCCGGTCTTGAGCATCGCGCGGCGGATGTTGTCGTACCAGATGGACTGGCCGAGCTGCATGATTTCGGTAAGCGGGTTTGCCATCGCTAGAACCTCAGGGATCGGGGATGCCGGCGGTGGCTGTCGGGCGACGCGGAAGGTCGCGCGGCGGCGCGGGCCGGGGTTTTCTGCAATAACCTGGGAAGTACGGTCGCGGCGACTGCTGCTCCGCGGGGCCGGCACAAGGAAAATCTGCCCGGACGGGCTGCGACGAACGGCGACAAGATAAAAGAAAAGGGATTGAGATTCAATCTCAATCCCCCAACTTGGCCGTTTTTTTTTCGCGGACGGGCGGCCGGGCGCGCTCAGTTGGCCGCCGCCTCCGGGTTTTTGAAGTAGGAGTCGTCCATCTTGACGCCGTAGGTGACGGTCTGGACGCGCGTCTCCTCGATCTGCTTGCCGTTGGCGTAGAGCACGGAGCGGAACGGCACGAGCGTGCCCTGCGCGACGCGGTAGTCGTGGAAGGTCTGCTTGTACTTGACCGGGTCGCCGCCCGCCGGGTCGGCGCGCTCGTATTCGAGCCAGAGGACGCGGGCCGTCAGGCGCACGTCCGGGTTGGCGCTGACGTAGTAGCGCGTCTTGCGCTTCTCCTTGTCGGCGAGATCGATGATCCAGAGGTCGATGTTCTTCTGCTTGTCCTTGGCGACGAAGGTGACGGTCGAGCCGTTCTCCTTGTAGCGCAGCAGCGCGTCGATGCCGTGGTACGCGGGGGTCAGGAAGTTGGTGGTGTGCTCGGTGCGGGGCGTGAAGGGCGTGTTGTTGATGATGCCGAAGATCGCGCCCTCGTTATAGACGAGCGAGTATTCGACCGTCGGGGTCTTCTGATCGAGGCGCAGCTTGTCCTTGGCGAAGCTCTCGCCGCGGATGAAGCGCTGCTCGTAGGTGACCTCCTCGGTGCGGTTCTCGGCCCCGACGCGCGTCGTGCGGCCGCGCTCGATGCCGGTGCGGCGCACCTGATTGAGCATCGCGCGCCCGTACGAGTTGCCGTAGATGGCGATGACGAACTCGGCCACCTGCTCGCCCGTCGGGTTGTTCTTCAAGTCCCTCGAACCGCGCGCGGTCTTCTGCTGCGTCTCCTTCCGCTTCTCCTCCTGAATGGGGGGCGGCGCGGTCTCCTGCGGGGCGGGGGTCGCGGACGGGGTCGGCTGCGCCGACTGCGCGAAGGCGGGCGCGTGCCCGGCCGCGGCGAGCGCGGCGAGGGCGAGGAGCGGGGTTGCAAGGCGTCGGAACACTTTGGGGCGTCTCCTAAAAAATTGGCTCAAGCTGCTGTAAAGGTTAACCGGGCTGCTACGTCTGTCGTCGCCCGCGCGTCGCGCCGTCGGGGGAGGCTCTGCAAAGGCTCTTGCGGACTGGAGATTTTAGCACAGGCGCATCCGGTTCGCCCTCCCCGGCGCGGCGCGCGAAGCGCAGCATTTATGGATGCGCGGCGGGCGCGCGACGGATGCCCGCGCGTTGACAAGGGCGCGCGGCGGCGGATAGAGTTCTGGGTTTAAAAAACATCGTAAACCGTAAACCGTGACGGGCGACGGGAAGGAAGCCGTCAGATTCCCCCCGTCACGCTTCAGAAAGGACAACTTAAAGTCATGAAAAGAGTGGGCATTCTGGTCGGGCGGGAGCGGACTTTCCCGGCGGCGCTCATCGAGCGGATCAACGCGCGCGGGGGCGGCGAGGTCGAGGCCGAGTTCGTCAAGCTGGGCGGCGTGCGCCTCGACGAGTCGCGCCGCTACGACGTGATCATCGACCGCATCTCGCACGAAGTCCCCTTCTACCGCGCCTTCCTCAAGCGCGCCGCCTTGGAGGGGACTTACGTCGTCAACAACCCCTTCTGGTGGTCGGCCGACGACAAGTTCTTCAACTACTCGCTGGCGACCAAGCTCGGCGTCGCGATCCCCAAGACGGTGCTCCTGCCGCAGAAGGACTACATCGAGGGCATCACGAGCGAGTCGCTGCGCAACCTCGAATTCCCGCTCGACTGGAACGCGATTGTCGACTACGTCGGCCTGCCCGCGATCATCAAGCCGTTCGACGGCGGCGGCTGGAAGAACGTCTCGAAGGTCAGCTCGCTCCAAGAGCTGTGGCAGGTTTACGACACTACGGGGACGCTCTGCATGACCTTGCAGGAGTTCATCGACTTCGATCAGTTCGTGCGCTGCTACTGCATCGGGCAGGAGGACGTGATGATCATGCCCTACGACCCGCGCAAGGCGTACCTGTCGGGCGAGCAGTACATCAACGACCCGAACTACCTCTCGACCGAGACGGCGCAGCGCGTGGCCGACGACGTGCTGACGCTTAACCGCGCGCTCGGCTACGACCTCAACACCGTCGAGTTCGCCATCAAGGACGGCATCCCCTACGCCATCGACTTCATGAACCCCGCCCCCGACGCCGAGCTGGCCTCGGTCGGCGAGTTCTATCACAACTGGGTCACGGACAAGGTCGTCGCACTCGTCTTCCGCAAGCTGGGCGTCGAGCGGCCCGCCGGCCGCTACCGCTGGGACGCCCTGCTCAACCCCGAGCCGGCCGCGCCGCAGCGCGCCG
>DATCVD010000333.1:0-6235 GCA_036567125.1 Pyrinomonadaceae bacterium
GCCGGCAGCCCCCCCGCGCAGCCGCAGCCGACGCCGGCCGCGGGCCGACGCCCGTAATCAACTCGCTAACAATCCGCAAGACGGACGCAACCAAGCGGCGCACGCCTCTCGCTTAGATTCACGATGGTAACGACCCAGAAAATTGCGGGGGACGAGGGCGAGCGGCAGCGCCGTCACGCCGAGAGCGTGCGGACGATGTTCGCGCGCATCGCCCGGCGCTACGATCTTTTAAATCACCTGCTCTCGGCCAACGTGGATCGGCGCTGGCGCAAACTCGTCGCCGCCCGCGTCGCCGAGCACGCGGGCGGCGCGCGCGCGCGCGTGCTCGACGTGGCCTGCGGCACGGGCGACCTGTCGCTCACGATCTCCGCCCAAGTGGGCCGCGCCGAAGTCACGGGCTTGGACTTCTGCCGGCCGATGCTCGACGTGGCGCGGCGCAAGGCCGGCGAGCGCGGGCGGGCGATCCCGTTCGTCGAAGGCGACGCGCTCGCGCTCCCGTTCGACGAGGGCGCGTTCGACGCCGTCACCATCGCCTTCGGCCTGCGCAACCTCGCGTCGGTCGAGCGCGGTTTGGGCGAGCTGTTCCGCGTGACGCGGCCGGGCGGTCTGGTCTGCGTGCTCGAATTTTCGCAGCCGGTCGTGCCCGTCCTGCGTGAACTGTTCGGTTTCTACTTCACGCAGGTGCTGCCGCGCGTCGGCGGCATGGTCAGCGGCTCGCGGGGCGCTTACGAGTATCTGCCCGACTCGGTCTCGCGCTTCCCCGATCAGGCGCGGCTGGCCGAACTGATGCGCGCCGCCGGCTTCGAGCGGGTCGCTTACAGGAATCTGACGGGCGGCATCGCGGCGCTGCACACGGGCACGCGCCCCCGCGCCGCTTGAAACGTTTTGCGGGCGTTCGACATATAGAGGTGTGTGGCCGCGCGAGTCGAACGCGGGTTGCGGCTCATACGAAGTCCCGACTGGGCGAGGCCCGCCGGGGCTGGCACAGGTCACGTCGCGCGTTGGTTGTCGGGGCCGGCGCGCGACAGGCAGCGCCAGCCCCGCCGGGCCTCGCTGTTTGTGAAGAAGCCGTCAGCCGTTAGCTGTTAGCCGTCAGCCGCTAGCCGGAATCAGGGAGCACTCCGCTTCGGCCCTCGGACAACGTGCGGGGCTGAGTTGATTAGGCGAAACCGCGGCGGGTACGTCACGAGAATTTTTGCTAACGGCTAGCGGCTAATAGCTAACAGCTTCTTCACCATTCACGGCTTTTCGGCTATCATCCTGCCCATAGCTCTTCCGAGATCAATCCGAGCCGGTCACTGTTCGAGATGAAGCACAAGGCGCTCGATTTAGCGCGGCGTGTCCTGATCCTGCTGCTCGTCGTGTGGACGGTGGTGTCGCTCGTGACGCTGCTGATCGAACTCGTGCCGGGCGACCCGGCCGTGGCGATCCTCGGCGAGACGGCGACGGCCGAGCAGGTCGCGCAGTTCCGCGAGCGGCACGATCTGGACAAGCCGGCCTTCTTCTTCACCTTCTCGAAGGGCGCGGAGGGCGCGCGCGAGTTCCGCTGGCACGGCTGGGAGAACCGCTACGTCGATTACTGGGGCGGCGTGCTGCGCGGCGACCTCGGCCGGTCGTTCCGCACCGACCGCGACGTGCTCGGCCTCATCTTCGAACGATACCCGGCGACGATCCAACTCGCGCTCGCCGCGCTGGTCGTCGCCGTTTTGATCGCCGTGCCGCTCGGCGTCGCGGCCGGCAGCCGCAAGGGGACGCTCGCCGACAACGCGCTCTCGGTCGTCGCGCTCGTCGGCATCAGCGTGCCGAGCTTCGTCGTCGGCCCGCTGCTCATCTACGTCTTCGCCGTGCGGCTCCAAGTCCTGCCGGTCTCCGGCCACCAGTACTGGGAGGCCACGATCCTGCCGGCCGTCACGCTCGGCGCGGCACTCTCGGCACTGCTGACGCGCATGGTGCGCTCGTCGGTCATCGAGGAGCTGGGCAACGACTACGTCCGCACGGCGCGCGCGAAGGGCTTGGGCGAGCGCAGCGTCCTCTTCAAGCACGTCCTGAAGAACGGTCTGATCCCCGTCGTCACGATCCTCGGCCTGCAACTCGGCGTGCTGCTCGCGGGCGCGATCGTGACGGAGAAGATTTTCAACTGGCCGGGCGTCGGCCTGCTTCTGATCGACGACGGCATCAGCAAGCGCGACTACCGGCTCGTGCAGGGCTGCGTCCTCGTCATCAGCGTCACCTACATCATCGCCAACTCGCTGACCGACATGGTCTACCGGTGGCTCGATCCGAGAATCAGGGTTTCGTGAATCGTGAATCGTAAATCGTGAATCGGTAAAAGCCGTGAACCGTGAGGCGTAAGCCGTAAATAGACAGAACCGGTTTTGATCTGTTTACGATTCGCGATTCACGATTCACGGCCCGCGCGTGATGAACCGCTTAGCAATCTCAGGTCTGGTCTTCGTCGGGCTGCTCGTCGTCGTGGCGCTGCTGGCCGACGTGATTGCGACGCACGAAGTGGGCGCGACCGATCTGCTCAACCGCTACGAGCCGCCTTCGGGCGCGCACTGGCTCGGCACGGACGCGACGGGGCGCGACGTGTTCTCGCGCGTCGTTTACGGCGCGCGCATCTCGCTGCGCGTCGGGCTGATCGTGGTCGCGGTGTCGGCCGTCGTCGGCACGGTCATCGGCGCGCTCGCCGGCTACTACGGCGGCTGGGTGGATCGCTTCGTCGCCGGCTACCTGTTCAACGTCTTCCTCGCCTTCCCGGGCCTGCTGCTCGCCATCGCGATGGTCGCCTTCCTCGGCGCGGGGCTGAACAAGCTGATCCTCGCGCTCTGCATCATCGGCTGGGTCGGCTACGCGCGCGTCATCCGCGGCCAAGTCCTGAAGGTGCGCGAGTACGACTTCGTGCAGGCGGCGCGCGCGCTCGGCGCGGGCGACTTGCGGATCATCTTCGTCCACATTTTGCCGAACGCCGTGCAGCCCTTGATCGTGCAGGCGAGTCTCGGCATGGCCGGCGCGGTGCTGGCCGAGGCCACGCTCTCGTTCCTCGGCTTGGGCGTCCCGCCGCCCGCGCCGTCGTGGGGCGTGATGCTCGAAGAGGCGCGCGATCTCACCACGCTCGTCAGCGCGCCGCACGCGCTGCTCGTGCCCGGCGCGTCAATCGCCCTGACCGTCCTCGCCTTCAACTTCATCGGCGACGGGCTGCGCGACTACCTCGACCCGCGCCAGCGCAACCGCTAAACTCGCCGCGTGCTCACGCCACCGAACGACAGGACAACGGGAGAACGCCGCGCCGCCGCAAGCGGCGAGTCTCCGGCCTCCGCTTCGCGGGCGGCGGGCGCGCCCGCCGCCGCCGTCACGGTCGAAAACCTGTCGAAGACCTACCCCGTCCCGCTCGCGTGGCTGCCGCAGCGCCTGCGGCGCAAGACGCCCGCGCCGGTCGAGGCGCTGCGCGGCGTGTCGCTCGAAATCGGCGAGGGCGAGATCTTCGGCCTCATCGGCCGCAACGGCGCGGGCAAGACGACGCTCACGAAGATCATCGCCACGCTCGTCCAGCCAACTTCCGGGCGGGTCGCCGTGCGCGGCTTCGATAGCGTCCGCGACGAGCAGCGCGTGCGCGCGCAGGTGGGCTTGGCGAGCGCCGAGGAGCGCAGCTTCTACTGGCGGCTGACGGTCGAGCAGAACCTCGTCTTCTTCGCGCGCCTCTACGGATTGACCGACTCGGCGTCGCGCGCGCGCCTCCGCGAACTCCTCTCCGTCTTCGAACTCGAACCGCTCGCGCGCCGCCGCTTCGGCGAGCTGTCGACGGGGAACAAGCAGCGCGTCATCGCGGCCCGCGCGATGCTCCCGCGCCCGCCCGTCCTCCTGCTCGACGAGCCGACGCGCTCGCTCGACCCGCTCGCCGCGGCCGAGATGCGCTCGACGATCAAACGGCTCGCCGCGGGCACGCCGCCGATGACCGTCCTGCTCACCTCGCACAACCTCGCCGAGGTCGAGGAGTTGTGCGACCGCGTCGCCGTCATCAGCCGCGGCCGCATCCGCGCCGTCGGGCCGCCGCAGACTTTGAGCACGCTCCCCCGCCCCACCGAGCGCGTCCGCCTAATCGTCGGCGGGCTTGGGCCGTCCGCGTTCGAGTCCGCGAGTTGGTTCACGGGGTTGGCCGGCGCGGCCGCCTCCGGCCACGCCGCCGGGGCCGAGATCGTCTTCACGCGCGCGGCGGAAGACGACGCGCTCGACCGCGCGCTCGGCGAGGTGCGGCGCGCGGGCGGCCGCGTCGTCTCCTGCGACTCCGAGCGCGCCACGCTGCTCGACGCGCTCGAAGTGTACGAGCGGGCGCACGACGACGAAGAAGGCGGGCGGGAGGCGGCCCGTTGAAAAGAGTCGCCTACCTGCTCAGGTGCGTCCGCGCCTTCGTCATCCGCGACTTCCAGTTGGAGAAGAGTTACCGGCTCAACTTCTTCCTGCGCGTCCTGAGCGTGCTGGCCGTGGTGACGACCTTCTTCTTCGTGTCGCGCATCTTCACGGGCGGCGCGGACTGCCCCTGCGCCTCGTCGCCCTTCGCGCACTGGCGCGACCCGCTCGCCGCGTGGATCATCGGCCTCGCCGTCCTCAACTACTTCATGACCGGCTTCTCCAGCCTCGCCAACGCGATCCGCTCCGAGCAGACGCAGGGCACGCTCGAAGGCACGCTGATGACGCCGATCAACATCCCCGTGCTCGTCGTCTCCAGCTCCGCTTGGGCCTTCGTGCAGGCGACCTTCTTCTCGTCCCTCTACTTCTTCTTCGGCTGGGCCTTCTTCGGAGTCCGCTTCCGCGGCAGCTTCCTGCTCGCCTTCGCCATCCTGCTGCTCACCACCCTCGTGCTCGCCTCGCTCGGCATCCTCTCGGCGAGCTTCGCGATGGTCTTCAAGCGCGGCGACCCGTTCGCCCTCTTCCTCGGCACCGGCTCCGCGCTCTTCTCCGGCGTCTTCTTCCCGACCCAGCTCCTCGGCAGCGGCTTCGGGCAGGTCTCGCGCGCGCTGCCCCCGACCTACGGCCTCGACGGCATCCGCGCCGTCCTCATCGAGGGCCGCGGCTTCTCCGAGGTGCGCGAGCCAATCTTCATGCTGCTCTTCTTCCTCGCCGCCCTGCTCCCCTTCTCCCTCTGGGTCTTCTCCCGCGCCGTCCGCCGCGCCAAGCGCGAGGGCAGCCTGATTCAATACTAGCCGTTAGCCGTTAGCCGTTAGCCGGAATCAGGAAGCACTCCGTCCCGGCCGGCGGACAACTTGCGAGCCGAGTTGATTAGGCGAAACCGCGGCGGGTACATTACGGGGGTTTTTGCTAACCGCTAACCGCTAACCGCTATGATCGTCTTCTACACGCCGCGCTACTACGCGGACATCGGCGAGGGGCACGTCTTCCCGATCCGCAAGTTCGAGCTGGTCTGCCAACGGCTGCTCGGCGAGGGCACTTTGCGGCGCGAGGAGATCGTCGAGCCGCAGCCGGCGGCGGTCGCGGACGTGCTGCTCGTGCACACGGAGGACTACGTGACGCGGCTGCGCGCGGGCGCGCTGACGCCGCGCGAGATCAGGCGGCTCGGCCTGCCGTGGTCGAAGGCGCTCGTGCGGCGCTCGTTCCTCGCCACCGCGGGCACGATTGGCGCGGCGCGCGCGGCGCTCGCGCGCGGGGTCGGCTCGAACCTCGCGGGCGGCACGCACCACGCCTTCCCGGATCACGGCGAGGGCTTCTGCGTGTTGAACGACGTGGCGGTCGCGATCCGCGTGCTGCGCCGCGACGGCCTGATCGGGCGCGCGGCCGTCGTCGATCTCGACGTTCATCAGGGCAACGGGACGGCGACGATCTTCGCCGACGACCCGTCGGTCTTCACCTTCTCGATGCACGGCGCGAAGAACTACCCGCTCTTTAAGGCGCGCTCCACGCTCGACGTGGAACTCGCCGACGGGACGGGCGACGGCGAATACCTGCGCGCCCTCGCCGAGCACCTGCCGCGCGTCTTCGCCGGCCGCCCCGACATCGTCTTCTACCTCGGCGGCGCAGACCCGTACGCGGGCGACAAGCTCGGCCGCCTGTCGCTCTCCATCGCGGGCCTCGGCGAGCGCGACGAGGCGGTGCTCGGCGAGTGCCGCGCGCGCGGCGTCCCCGTCGCCACCGTCATGTCGGGCGGCTACGCCGCGGACTCGAACGACACGGTCGAGATTCACTGCAACACGATCCGCGCCGCGCGCCGCGTCTTCGGCGG
>DATCVD010000334.1:0-5477 GCA_036567125.1 Pyrinomonadaceae bacterium
CGAGCTGCGGCGCGACCAGCTCGCCCGCCGTCAGGTGCGCCACCGCTCCGAGCGTGCGCCCGCGCGCGGCGCGGAACAGTTCGGCCAGCAGCCCGATCCTTTTGGCGTCGCTCTTCGCCGCGCTCACGCGGTCGTAGACGCGCGCCAGTTCCGACAGTTTCATCGTCGCACTCGCCCTCCGGTCGAAAGTCTTCGCCTGAGTTCGCACGAGGCGGCCGGCGTCAGGCCGCGTCAGGTGAATGCAAATTGCAAGCCGACGAAGACTGAGGAGGCCGAGCGTGGCGAAGACGAAGAAGGCCCGGCGGCTGGAAGAACTGGCGGCGCAGATACGCGGCTGCACGCTCTGCCCGCTGTGGGAGTCGCGCACGCTGGCGGTTCCGGGCGACGGGCGGTTCACGGCGAAGGTGATGATCATCGGCGAGGCTCCGGGCAAGGAAGAAGACGAGAGCGGACTACCCTTCGTCGGCGCTACCGGCCGCTTCCTGAACAGCGTGCTCGAAGGGACGGGCCTCGACCGCGCCGACTTCTTCATCACGAACACGGTCAAATGCCGCCCGCCCAAGAACCGCACGCCGCGGGTGCTCGAAGTCAACACCTGCACGTCGAACTACCTGTTCGAGCAGGTGGAGCTGGTGAACCCGCGACTCGTCATGCTGCTCGGCAGCGTGGCGGCGAAAAGGGTGCTCGACGTTCGGAGCATCAACGAGGCGCGCGGCCGCGTCATCGAGCGCGACGGGCGCCGCTTTTTAGTCGGCTACCACCCGGCCGTGCGCTTCTACCGCGAAGATTTGGGCGAGAAGGTCAGGGAAGATTTCGCGCTGCTCAAACGCGAGATCAAAAAGCTGTGAGGCGGGCGGGCCTTAAGAGTCCGCGCGCGCGACGCCTGCGCGCCGCCCGACTGTTCGGGCGCGTACACAACAGGCGAAAACCCGCGGCGGCATCCGCGTTGCAAACTCGCGGGCGGCGGTCGCCGCGCGCCCGCGCGAGCGACTTAGTTGCGGACGCGCGATGTACGGGAAGCGCGCAACCGCGGGTGCGACGCGCGGCGGGCCGCGTCGCCGCGCGCGTCCGCCAGTCGCCCGCGCGCCGGAAAAATTATGGGCCTTGAGACCTACCAGAAGATGCGCGACTTCCGCCGCACGCCCGAGCCGCGCGGGGCTTTGGCGAAGCGCAACCTGCGCCGCTTCGTCGTGCAGGAGCACCACGCCTCGATGCTCCACTTCGACTTCCGCATGGAGATCGACGGCGTCTTGAAATCATGGTCGGTGCGCCGCGGCCCTTCGCTCGACCCGTCGGAGCGCCGGCTCGCCGTCGAGACCGAGGATCACCCGGTCGAGTACGCGAAGTTCGAGGGCGTGATCCCGGAGGGCGAGTACGGCGCGGGCCGGCACATGATCTGGGACGAGGGCAGGTACGAACTCGTCGAAGCTTCGGACGCGGCCGACGCGCTCGAAGCGGGCCGTCTGAAGTTTCGCCTGAACGGCAAGAAGCTGCGCGGCGAGTTTAACCTCGTGCGGATGGGCGGGCGCGAGGGCCAGTGGCTGCTCATCAAGGGGCGCGACGAGTTCGCCGAGCCGGGCTGGCGGCTTGAGCTTCGCGTCGCGGACGACGACAAGGCGCGCGCGTGGCTCGCGTCGGGCGAGAAGAAGGCGTCGAAGCGCGGATCGGCGGCGGCCCCGGCGCGCGTCGTGCGCGATCCGAAGGGCGTCAAAAAGTTCGACACGAAGGCGGGCGGCGGCAAAGCCGTCCCCGCCGCGCGGCTGTTCAAGTCGAAAAAGCTTGAGGGCGACGTTGACGTGCGGGTCGGCAAAGAGACGGTGTCGCTGACCAGCCTCGAACGCGCCTATTGGCCGGACGACGGCCTGACCAAAGGCGATCTCATCCGCTATTACTACGAGGTCGCGGATTACATCCTGCCGTACCTGAAAGGCCGGCCGCTGATCATGAAGCGTTACCCGGCCGGCATCAGGGGCCAATCGTTCCACCAGCACGACGTGAACGAGGTTCCGCGCTTCGTCCCGACCGTCGCGCTCGAAGTCGAGGACGGCGGCGGGCACGAGGTCGATTACGTCGTCGGCGACAACCTGCCGACGCTGCTCTACATGGCGAACCTCGGAGCCATCGAGCGCCACCCGTGGCACTCGCGCACGCGCTCGCTCGACCGCCCCGACTGGTTCGTCTTCGATCTCGACCCCAGCGAGGGCGTCGAGTTCGAGACCATCTGCGAGCTGGCCGTCGTGGTGCGCGACGTGCTGGAAAGGATCGGGCTGAAGTCTTACCCGAAGACTTCCGGCTCGCGCGGCATACACGTCTACGTGCCCGTCAAGCCGGCCTACGACTACGCGCCGGTCGCGCGGCTGGCCGAAATCGTGGCGACCGAAGTCGCGCGCGAGCGCCCCGACGTTGCGACGGTCGAGCGCGCGATCCGCAAGCGCGGCGCGCGGAAGATTTACGTCGATCACATGCAGAACGCGCGCGGCAAGTCGGTCGTCGCGCCCTACTCGGTCAGGCCGCGCGCGGGCGCGACCGTCTCCGCGCCCGTCACTTGGGACGAGGTCGAGCGCGCGCGGATCACGCCGCGCGACTTCACGATCACGAACGTGCTGGCGCGGATAAAACGTAAGGGCGATCTGTTCCGCCCCGTGCTCGAAAGCCGGCAGAGCTTGACGCGCGCGTTCGAGTTGGCCGACGAGATGCCGGCCGCCGGCCGCGAGTCGCGGCGCGCGCGCGCGTGAGTTGTAAAACCCGCGCAGGACACGTTAGCGAAGAAGGAGAGACTGATGGCGACTAAAAAAGGCGGAAGCGCGAGCAAGGGGGGAAGCAAGAAGGGCGGGAGTAAGAAAGGCGCGAGCAAGAAAGGCTCCGGCAAGGGCGGCAGCAAGCGCGAGCTGATCGACACCGGCACGGACAAGCGGTTCGTGCGCCGCGACGCGGGCGGCCGCTTCAACGAGAGCGACGACGTGGGCCGTTCGCTCGCGCAGGACGTGAAGCGCCCGGCCAAGAAGAAAGTCCCGTCGGGGCAGGGCGACAAGGGCGATCAGAAGCGCGGGAGGAAGTAGCGCGGCCGCGTCGTGCGGCCGTCGGCAGAAACTGTGCGCGCTGGGCGTGCGGCGCGCGTCCCATTTTAAGAGCGGGGCGGGCGGACGCGCGCCGCGCGAGCACGACTCAACTTCAAGAACAAGCGAGGGACGGATGGTAACTTCAAAGAAGGCGGCGAAGAAGGCAGGCCAGTCGGCGGCGAAGAAGGCGGCGGGTAAGTCAGCGAGCAAGTCGGCGAGTAAGTCGGCGAGTAAATCGGCGAGCAAGTCGGCGGGCAATCAGGGCGGGGCGAAGAAGGGGGCCGCGAAGAAGGCGGCGGCGAAGAAGGCGGCGAAGAAGCAGGGCGGCGAGCAGGCAGCGCCGCCGCAAGGCGAGCAGCAGCAGCCGGTGTCGCCGATGCCGGCGCAGCATCAGGAGCGGCCCGGTCTGGAGGCCGAGATCACGCCGCGGCCCGAATACGAAGCGCCGCTCTACCGCGGCTCGGGCAAGCTGCGAGACAAGGTCGCGCTCGTCACGGGCGGCGATTCGGGCATCGGCCGCGCCGTCGCTGTCCTGTTCGCGCGCGAGGGCGCGGACGTGGCGATAGTTTATCTGGAAGCGGAGCAGGTGGACGCCGACGAGACGGCGCGCGCCATCGAGCGGGAGGGCCGGCGGGCGCTGCTCCTGCCCGGCGACGTGTCGAACCCGGAGTTCTGCCGCGAGGCGGTCGCCGAGACGGTCGGGGAGTTCGGGCGGCTCGACCTGCTCGTCAACAACGCCGCCTACCAGCAGCACCAGAAGTCGCTCGAAGACGTGTCGGACGAGCAGTGGGATCGCACCTTCCGCACGAACATCTACGGCTACTTCTACATGGCGAAGGCCGCGCTGCCGCACCTGCGGCCCGGCTCCTCGATCATCAACTGCGGCTCGATCACCGGCATTCAGGGCAGCAAGGACTTGCTCGACTACTCCGCGACGAAGGGCGCGATCAACGCCTTCACCAAGTCGCTCGCGCAGAACTTGGTCGAGCGCGGCGTGCGCGTCAACTGCGTCGCGCCCGGCCCCGTCTGGACGCCGCTGAACGTGGCGGACAAGCCGGCCGAAGAGGTCGCCGAGCACGGCGCGGACACGCCGATGAAGCGGCCCGCGCAGCCCGAAGAGATCGCGCCCGCCTTCGTCTTCTTCGCGTCCGAGGCGGATTCGAGCTACATCACGGGCGAGGTCATCACGCTGCTCGGCGGCGAGACGACGGGCGCGGCGTGAAGAAGCTGTTAGCTATTAGCGGTTAGCTGTTAGCTAAAACTTTTAGAAGTTGAGAGGAGGTAGAGAGTTGAAAGGGAGAGGCGACAGGAAGAACGAACCGCCGACCGGCGAGGGCAAGAAGCAGCGACCGGAGCCGGGCGCGCCGAACAAACTGCACAAGCGTTCGACCGGCCCGCAGGCCCAGCGCGGCCGCGCCGACTTGAACGTCGGCACGGACGAGGAGGAGTCGGACGCCACCCCGCGCCCCGCCGCCGAGCGCCCGAACCCGAAGCGGCCGAAGGCGGGGAGGTGACGGGAGCGACGGACGCGGGACGCGGAGCGGTTTTGAGTTTCCGGTTTTCAGTGAAGACAAACTGCGACGCAGGGGGTTTTCAGTTTTCTGTGCGGACGGATCGACTCGCCGAAGGCCGAAAACTCAGAACTGAAAACTGCTCTGCTTGTCTCTCACTTCACCGTCCCGCATCCCGCGTCCGTCGTTTTCGATCATCTCCCGCGCGCGCCGCAGCACCGCGCGCTCGCCCTTGAAGGCGAGCATCCCCGCGGCTACGGCGATCTCGATCCAGCGCGCCTCGTTGACCTCGTGGTCGTGGTCGCTCGGCTCGCCCGCCGCGTAGCGCAGCAGGTAGAAGTGGACGAACTTGTGGAAGCGGACGCGCGTGCCCGCGCGCGCGCCGCCCCCGACGTACCAGTATTCGATCGTCTCAATCGGCGCGACGAGTTCGCCGTCCAGACCCGTCTCCTCGCGCACCTCGCGCAGCGCGGCCTGCTCCGGCGACTCGCCCCCGCCGACCAGACCTTTCGGCAACTGCCAGCGCGCCTTCTCGCCGACCGAGATCAGCGCGACCTCGACCGCGCGGCCGTGCCGCCTGAAGACGACGCCGCCGGCCGACACCTGCTCCTGCGTCTCGAAGCTCAACGCGAACCTCGTCCCGTGCTTTTTTCGCCGGCCGCGCGCGTCGCTTCGGCCGCGCGCGATTCGTCCGCCGCGCGGTTGTCGGCGGCGGCGTTTTCGCCGTTCCCGGCCTTCGCAGTTTTGTCGGCCGCGCCCCAGCCGAAGAACTCGTGCGCCCACCGGAAGCGGCAGCCGGCGGCGCGCGCGGCCCGCTCGTCGGTCTCCATGTCGCCGACGTAGAGCGTCTCGTCGGCGCGCGCGCGGAAGCGGCGCATCAGGCGCGCGAGCATCTCGCCCTTCGGCT
>DATCVD010000335.1:0-2234 GCA_036567125.1 Pyrinomonadaceae bacterium
GGGCGGAGTGACTGGCGCGGGCGGAGTGAGCGAGGTGCTGCGGGGCGCGGCGGCGGAGGAGTTGGCGGGGCGGGTGAGGGCGGGGCTGCGCTCCGTGCTGCCGGAGTACATGGCCCCGGGCGAGGTGGTCGCGCTCTCCGCGCTGCCCATCAACCGGAGCGGCAAGATCGATTATCAGGCGTTGCCCGAGGCGAAACAGGGGCGGGGTGAGGGCGTGGATGTTTTGGTGGAAGCGGGCAGCGAGGTCGAGCGCGTGCTGGCAGAAATCTGGGCGGAGGTGCTCGAACTGGAGCGCGTGAGTGTGAAGGGGAATTTCTTCGAGTTGGGTGGACAGTCGCTTCTGGCCGCGCGGGTCACGACGCAGGTGCGCGCCCGGCTCAACGTCGAGTTGACCGTCTATGACCTTTTCGAGCAGCCCACGATTGCCGACCTCGCCAGACACATCGAGACGATCCTTTGGACGGCCCGCGACTTACAACAGGCTCCGCACGCCGTGGCCGGGGAGGCACTCGAAGAGGGAGACTTATGACGACCGCCGAACTCATCTCTGAGCTGCGTAGTCTGGGCGTGCGACTCCGGCCCGACGGCGAGCGCCTGCGCTACAGCGCCCCGAGCGGCGTGCTGACGCCGGAACTGCTCAAGACGCTGGCCGAGAGCAAGGGCGAGATTCTCGCCTTCCTACGCAGCGCGGCGGCGGCGGCCGAGCCGTCTGCCCTGCCGCTGCTGCCGGCCCCGCGCGGCGGCGAGTCGCCGCTCTCCTTCGCGCAGCAGCGCCTGTGGTTCACGGATCAACTGACGCCGGGCACCAGCGCCAACAACGTCTCGGCGGCGCTACACCTGAGGGGATCGCTCAACGCCGCCGCGCTCAGGCAGACGCTGGCCGAGATCGTGCGGCGTCATGAGGTGCTGCGGACGACGTTCCCCGTGATCAACGAGCGCCCGTTCCAAAGGATAGAAGCGCGCCCAGCTCTCGTGCTGCCGGTCGTCGATCTCGGTTCGCTGCCCGCTGAGATTCGGGCGGCGGCGGCGAAGGAGATCGCCCGCGCAGAGGCCCACCGCCCGTTCGACCTGGCGCGCGGCCCCCTGCTGCGCGCCACGCTGTTGCGACTCTGCGGGAGGGAGCACGTCGTCCTGCTCACTCTGCACCACATCGTCAGCGACGCATGGTCGCTCACCATACTCCTGCGCGAGGTGGCGACGCTCTACGAGTCCTTCTCGCGCGGCTCGGCGTCGCCGCTCGTCGAGCTGCCCGTGCAGTACGCTGACTTCGCGCACTGGCAGCGCCGCTGGATGAGTGGCGAAGTCTTGGACAAGCAGTTGCGGTACTGGAAGGGGAAGCTCGGCGGCGAACTCCTCGCCCTCGAACTGCCCACGGACAGGCCGCGCCCGGCCGTGCAGAGTTTCCGCGGGACGATCAAAACTCTGACCCTGCCCGAACCGCTCTCCGCGGCGCTCAACGAACTGTGCCGGCGCGAAAACGTCACGCTGTTCATGGCCCTGCTGGCGGCCTTCAAAGTCCTGCTGCAACGCTACGCCGAGCAGGACGACATCCTCGTCGGCACTTCCATCGCCAGCCGCAATCAGTTGGCGGCGGAGAACCTCATCGGCCTCTTCGTCAACACGCTCGTGCTGCGCACAGACCTCTCCGGCGACCCGTCCTTCAAGGAGTTGTTGGAGCGCGTGCGCAAGGTCACCCTCGAATCCTACGCGCACCAGGACTTGCCCTTCGAGACGCTCGTGGAGGAGCTGCAACCCGAGCGCGACCTGAGCCGCAACCCGCTGTTTCAAGTCCTCTTCGCCGTCCACAACACCCCGCTCGCGCCGATGGAGCTGCCCGGCTTGAGCATCTCCCCCGTCGAGATCGAGCACCGGTCGTCGCTCTTCGACCTGGCCCTCATGATGGGCGAGCGCGAACAGAGAATCTGGTGCTCACTTGAGTACAGCACCGACCTCTTCGACGGCGCGACGATGGAACGCCTGCTCGGCCACTTGCGAACCCTCCTGCAATCCATCGCCGCCAATCCCGAACAGCGACTCTCATCTCTGGAGATGGTGTCCGACGAGGAGCGGGAGTTGCTGACGCGGGGATGGGCGCGCGGCGAGCGGCGCGACTTCTCAGGCCCCGCGCTCCTGCACGCCGGGGCGTGGGAGTCGGCCCGCTCCCGGCCCGACGCGGTCGCCGTCTCGTGCGCGGGCGAGCACCTCTCCTACTCCACCCTGCGCCGCCTCTCGCG
>DATCVD010000336.1:0-3863 GCA_036567125.1 Pyrinomonadaceae bacterium
CGCGTCGGCCGGCGCGTACCGCGCCTACGACTGGGCGCGCGCCAACCCGAAGCAGGCCGTCGTCGTGACGCTCTCGGTCGCCGCCGGCGTGCAGGCCGGCGCGTTCTTCCCGCGACTCGACGGTGTGCTGCTCGGCGCGCACCCGCACTGGCTGACGCACTCGGCGCTGCCAGTCTGGGCGCTGCGCAGGGCGGGAACCGCCTTCGACAAGTACCTGCGCGAGCGCGAGGAGTTGATCGGCCGGGGCGAGCTGACGGAGGCCGAGCGCCAGCGCGCGGAGTTCGAGCGAAAGATCGTGCGCTACGTCGGCGCGCCGCTCCTCGGCGCGTTCGGCTGCGCGGCCGGCGTGGCGATGTGGGCGCAGATTTTACAGCCGGGCACGATTGTCGGCGCGCCGGTCGAGTGGCTCATCGGCGGCAACCCGTTCCTGTCGGGCGTCTGGCTGTTCGCCAACGGCGTCGTCTGCTTCCAGCAGGGCTACAAGTTCTTCATGATCGCGCTCAAAGACCAGCACGAGGCCGAACGCATCGTGCGCGAGCTGCGCGGCCTGCTGCCCGCGGCGTCGGCGGCCTGAACCAGTCGTTAGCGATTAGCCGTTAGCCGTTAACCGGAAGGAGACGGCCCTCAGCTCGCACGTCGGCCCTAGTGTTAGTTTTCGGTTTTGCTAACAGCTAACGGCTAATCGCTAACAGTTTCTCATCCGGAGATTCCGATGAACGTCAGACGTTTCGTGCTGCGGCTCGCGGTCGGGCTGCTCTGTTTCGCCGCCGGGTTGGCGAGCGCCGCCCTGCTCGGCGCGACGCGCGGCGCGCACACCTACGCGCCGCACCGGGTGCACACCGAGCTGATCGTCGTGCCGCACGTCGATCCGCCCCCGCCGCCGCGCTTCGAGATGCCGCCCGCCGGCCCCTCGTGCCGCGGGAGGCTGCGCGCGCGTCACACGCACGAGTGGCGCGACGTGCCGCGCCTCGAAGAGTTCGAGTTGAACTTTGAAGTCCCGCCGCCGCCCCCTCCGAGGCCGCGCCGCCCGGAGCGTTAGGACTCAGGGCGCGGAATGAATTCGTAGGGTCAGGGCCGGTCAGCGGCCCGCCGAGCGCGGCGGGGCGAAAATCTTTCGCCGGCCTTCGAGAGAGGGCGTGAACGTAAGTTCGCCGGCATTCGACAACAACCGTCGAATGCCGGCCTCTCTTTTTCGCGCGGCCGCGCGCCGGGCCGCAGGCTTGGTCTGAGCTTAGAAATTGGCTCGCGTTCGTTTGTTCACTGCTGGATCGAGATCGGGAAAGGCTCGAAGGAGAGCAGGAAGACGAGGAGCGTGAGGGCGGCGACCGCGAGGCGCGCGCGTCCGAGCGGGTCGGCTTCATGCACGACCTGCGGGTGCGGGACGCGCAGCATGACGAAGAGCAGCACGGCATAGACGAAGCCGCCCGGCGCGTGGTGCCAGAGCCAGCCGAGGACTGCGACCGACAGCATCAGGGCGAAGGCCGCCAGCCCCGTGCGCGCGTGGGCGCGCCGGCCGAAGACGGCGAAGACGGCGTGCCCGCCGTCGAGCTGCCCGACGGGCAGCAGGTTCAGACTCGTCACGAGCAGACCGATCCACGCGGCGAAGTAGAACGGGTTCCCGGCGATTTCGGTGATGTCCGCCCCGAGCGCCGCGCCGAAGAGCCGCAGCAGCGGCGGGTCGTTGAAGACGATGATCGTCGTGCCCGGCGCGGCCGTCTCGGCGCTGAATGCGGAAGGCTCGGCCGTCAGCACGGCGGCGAGCGCGACGGGCAGGATGACGGCGAAGCCCGCGAGCGGGCCGGCGACGCCGATGTCGAAGAGCGCGCGGCGCGTCGGGATCGGCGACTTGATCTTAATGAACGCGCCGAACGTGCCGGCGAGGAAGAGGGGCGGGGCGGGGATGAAGAAGGGGAGCGTGGCGCGCACGCCGTAGCGGCGGCAGGCGACGTAGTGGCCCGCCTCGTGCGCGAGCAGGATCGAGAGCAGCGCGGCCGAGAACAAGCCCGCGCTGGCGAGCAGCGCGGGCTGCGACCATGCGTAGGCGACGAGCGCCGCCACCGCGCGGCCGTAATAGAGGGGGACGTAAGTCAGGTAGTCGGGCCAGCCGTCGGGCGACGGCATCAGCGGCTCGACCGCGCCGTGCGCCGCGGGCGGCAGGAGCAGCATCACGCCCGCGAACGTAGTCGTCAGCGCCGTCAGCAGGAGCAGCCCCGCGTGCCGCGCCCACTCGCGCGCCGTCGGCCGCGCCGCGCCTCGGACGGCGCGCTCTCTCTCCGCGTCGTAGTCGTAACCGGCCGCCGGCCTGAGGGCTTCTTCCATTTAACTAAGGCCGTAAACAGTGAATCGTGAATCGTGAATAGAAACTGCTTCTTCTATTCACGATTCACGATTCACTGTTTACGTTTCTTCAGATGTCGGTGTCGTGGCCGGCGTCGGGCATGTCGGTGTCGTGGCCTTCGGCCTCGAAGCCGTGGGCCTGTAGCTCCTTGCCGGGCTTGAAGCGGATGGTCTTGCCCGTCGGGATGGCGACCTCCTCGCCGGTGCGCGGGTTGCGCCCCACCCCGCGCTTGCGCGGCTTGACGATGAAGACGCCGAAGCCGCGCAACTCGATCCGCTCGCCGCGCGCGAGCGCCTCCTTCATCGAGTGGAAGAGGGCGTCGACCGCCTGCTCCGCCTTCATCTTCGGGACGCCCGTGCGGTCGGCGATGCGGTTGACGATGTCGAGTTTGATCACGGCGCGGGCCTCCGGTCGGACGGACTTAAGTGGTAGAACTGACAGCGAATAGCGCGCCTCGGCGGGCGACTCTCGATGATAGGGAGCCGACGCGCGCGGTGTCAAGGCGCGTGTGCGCGTGCGGGGCGGTTGACCGTCGTTGACAAAGCTCGCGGCGCGCGGCTAACCTCGATTCGGCATCTGAGTTCGAGAAAATTTTTCGGCGGCCGACTTTAAACCGAGCGGATGTTCTGGCGGAGGAGAGCGAAGGGGCCGCGCTTCGGCGGCGTGGCGGCGGACGACGACCGCGACATAGAGGTGCAGCGTCTCGACGACGAGGCGCGCCGCCACTTCTGGTCGGAGGCGCGCCTGCTCGTCCGCGATCTGGTCTTCGCCCTGCTCGTCGCCGCGCTCTTCGTCGTCTTCGTCCTGCAGCCCGTCAAGGTCGAGGGCACTTCGATGCTGCCGCGCCTGCACGACGGCGAGCGCATCTTCGTCAACAAGCTGATCTACTACGAGTGGCCCCGCCTTGAGCGCGGCGACATCGTCGTCTTCTGGTACCCGGACGACCCCGAGAAGAGCTACATCAAGCGCGTCATCGGGCTGCCGGGCGAGCTCGTCGAGATACGCGAGGGCGTGCTCTACGTCAACGGGCGCGAGCTGAATGAACCGTACCTCGACCCGCAGCGGAATCTGGCGCGCCACAACCTGCCGCCGACGCCCGTCAAGCCGCACTACTACTTCGTGATGGGCGACAACCGGGACTACTCGGACGACTCGCGCCGCTGGGGGCTGGTGCCGCAGAAGTACATCTACGGCAAGGCGCTCTTCCGCTACTGGCCGCTCTCCGAGGCCAGTCGCATCTCGCACGAGACCGACTACGGCCTCCCGGAAGCGACGCCGACGCCGGAGGAAGAAGAAGGCGAGCCGTGAATAGGAAGCTGTTAGCGATTAGCTGTTAGCTATTAGCTAAACCAGAACCAAAATCCAGATCGAAATGAAAGTTGATGGCTGTCTCCTTCCGGCTAACGGCTAATCGCTAACAGCTAACGGCTAAAGAATGCTCGACTGGCTCAAGCCACTGCCGATGATGTTCTACGCGCCGCGGCGCGGGATGGCCGCCGTGCGCGACCGCGCGCCGCTCGGCGCG
>DATCVD010000337.1:0-4929 GCA_036567125.1 Pyrinomonadaceae bacterium
CGCGACGACCCCCGCGGGCGCCGCGCCGCCGACGACCAGCTCCGCGGCGGCGGCCGTCAATAAGGACAGCGCGAAGGAGAAGGCCAGACAGAAGGCCGACGACGAGGCCAAGTTCAACGCCCTGCTCGCGCGGCTCGGGAAGCTGAGGCCCGACCCGGCCCTGCGGCTCCCGCCCCTCCAGCGCCGCAAGCTGTCGAACGGCCTTGAGGTTCTGATCGTCGAGCACCACGAGCTGCCCGTCGTCGACTTGAGCCTCGTCGTCAAGTCGGGCGCGGCCTCCGACCCCGCGGAGCGGCCCGGCCTCGCGTCGCTCACCGCCGACCTGCTCGACGAGGGCACGAAGACGCGCAGCGCCCTCGACATCTCGAACCAGCTCGCCGACATCGGCGCGCAGCTCTCCGTCAACTCCGACTGGGACTCGACCAACGCCTCGCTGACGACGCTCACGCGCCACCTCGACCGCGCGCTCGAAATCTACACGGACGTGCTCTTGAACCCCGGCTTCCCCGAAGCCGATCTCAAGCGGCTGCGCGACTCGCGCCTGACCGCACTGCGCCAGCAGCGCGACAACGCGCAGGCCATCGCCAGCCGCGTTTACTCCTCGGTGCTCTACGGCGGCAAGCACCCCTACGGCCGCCCGCTCACCGGCGACGAGCGTTCGGTCGGGGTGATGAGCGGGGCGGACGTGCGCCAGTTCTACGAGACCCACTACCTGCCGAACAACGCCGCGCTCGTCGTCGTCGGCGACGTGACGCCCGCGCAGATCGTGGCGAAGCTGGAGAAGGCTTTCGGCGCGTGGAAGCGGGGGCCGGCCCCGCAGGTCGATCTCGCGGCGGACGTGCCGGCGCGCGAGCGCGCGGCCGTCTACCTCGTCGACCGCCCCGGCTCGGCGCAGTCCGTCATCAACATCGGCCACGTCGGCGTCGCGCGCTCCACGCCCGACTACTTCCCGCTGCTCGTGATGAACACGATCCTCGGCGGGCAGTTCACCTCGCGGCTCAACCTGAACCTGCGCGAAGACAAGGGCTACACCTACGGCGCGCGCTCGGGCTACAGCTTCCGCCGCGGCGCGGGGCCGTTCTCGGCCTCGGCCGGCGTGCAGACGGCGGTGACGAAGGAGTCGGTCGCCGAGTTCTTCAAGGAGCTGCGCGGCATCCGCGGCGACGTGCCCGTCACCGAGCGCGAGCTTGAGCTGGCGAAGCAGGCCATCGTCCGCGGCTTCCCGCGCTCGTTCGAGACGCCCGGCCAGATCGGCAACCGCCTGACCGACCTCGTGCTCTATGGCCTCCCGGACGACTACTTCAACAGCTACGCGGCGCGCGTCCGCGCCGTCAGCTTGGCCGACGTGCAGCGCGTCGCGCAGAAGTACCTCGACCCGTCGCGCGCGGCCGTCCTCGTCGTCGGCGACCGCAAGGAGGTCGAGCGCGGCCTGCGCTCGCTCGACCTCGGCGACGTGATCCTGCTCGACGCCGAGGGCCGCCCCGCCGGCGGCGAATCATCCGGCGACGGCGGCGGCACGACGGGCCGCCGCTGATCGCAGCGGAGCGACGCACAAAGGACAGGGCCGCGCGAAGTCGTCGGGACTTCGCGCGGCCCTTCCGTTTTGGAGTCGCGGCCTACCGCAGTCGGATGTCCGGTCGGTACACGGCCCAGAACGCGAGCCACGGCGGCGCGATTGAAGTCAGGTGATCCCACGTCCCCGGCGCGGCCTCGGGGTCGGGGTCTATGTCGGTGTAGTCCGAGATGTGTGAGACCACGAAGCCCTGCTCGACGAGGCCGCCGAACAGCGTGCTCAGCTTGTGCCGGTACTCCCGCGTGGGCGGAATCCGGGCGTCCGTCTTGCCGCGATCATAAACCCACTCCTGATCCTCGTAAGTCACCTCCGCGCCGTCCACGTACGGGCGCTTGAGCGTGTACCCTTCGCCGTTCCAGTCCCCCCCGCTCAGCCCGAGGAGGAACGGGTTGGCGCAGCCGAAATGGTAGACGCCGCCGGCTCGTATCACGCGGGCGACCTGCCGGAACACGGCGCGGGCGTCGGGGACGAACCCCAGCGAGTAGCCGTGATAAACGATGTCGAAAGCGCCCGCGTCGAAGCACGAGAGGTCGCGCATGTCGCCCTGCCGCGCTTCGATCTCGACGCCGTAATGCGCCGCCGCCTCCCTGTCTCGGCGCAACTGATCCTCTGAGAGATCGAACACCGTCACCCGCGCGCCCAGCAGCGCGAACGCGGCTGACTGCTGCCCGCCGCCCGAGGCCAAACACAGCACATCCTTCCCCGCAACGCTCCCGAGCCTCCCCTCTGGATCAACCAACTCCCGCGCCGAAGCAGCGTCGAGACTCAACGCGGGCCGGGTGAACAAGGCGTCAGCCTCGACTAACGCCTTCCACCTCTCTTTGTTGTATCTAGCGATTTCATCCATAACAAAATCCGCAGCTCGTTAAGGACTTATTGCGCGGCAACTTAACGCCCTGATTAACCCGCCGCTTGACAATAGCGACACCGCCCTATTCGACCGTACCTACATGATGGAAGAGAGGCTAAGGACAGTAGGGTTTGAATGATCTATTAGGCTTTCGTGGATTTATCATTCAGCTTCGCCATAAGTTTCTTCGTATATTTCCCTTAAGAGACGCCCTTGACATGTCCAATGGGGACTTGGCGCAACGCTATACTCTAGCCCCAGCACTCGGCGTGTCGCTGCGGTTAGGGACATTTCTTCATCACCCATACTCACTTTCTTAGGTGATATAACTGTTACCGTCGTTTCATCGTGCGTTGATTGAAGAACAGCACCTACTGGAATACCCATTTCATCAAAATTCAGAGGTGGTCGGCGTGATTTGAGATTCTCGGCAGCAAAAAGCGATTGCTGGTCGAGACCAGTAGGTTGCTGTGAGATTTCTGTCGTAGCATCCTCAGTGTGAAGCAGTTTTAATATTGCGATGGCCTGCTCTGGGTCAATGCGGAAGAACTCTCGTTTAGGATTTACACGATTGGGTGCAAATGCTATATGGAGAGCCTTTTCAACCTCCTCAGCATTTTGCACACGACCGGCAAACTCTATCGTAAAAGGAACGGGCACGCCTGTTGTATATAGCTGAGCAATACGGATACTGGCGTCTTCGTTAGACGTGCGACCAATCTTCACTAGGCCAGGCATAGCTGGATTCGATAGAACATAAACGATGCTAAATGGTTGCATATTTAAACCTCAATAGAATGCCTGAACATATTGTGCCGAACCATTTGGCATAACTACGCCGGGCGGGGCTAGCGTTTGCGCCGGATGAGGTTGATCGTGCCGCGGCAGCCTTCGACGCCGCAGCGGCAGCGGTAGTCGTCCGGGTGGTAGGATTCGACGTAGTCGAGCGTGATCTCCTCGCCCGGCTCGATGTCGCGGAGGGCGAAGAAGATGACGTGGCCGTGAAGTATGCGGACGAAAGAGTTGGGGCGGCACGAGTGGTTGACGAACTGCGAGCCGTTGCCGCCGCGCGAGCCGTCGATGCCCCAGTAAGAGTCTATCGCGCAGATGTGGAGCCGGCGCTTTCCCCGCATGCGCCGCGCCGCCTCGACCCGCGAGACGCGCTCACCCGTGAGTTCCGCGATCTTCTCCCACTTGCGGAAGCGCCGCGCCGCGAAGCACCCGCGCCCGTCGATCCGTGACGGGCCGACGCGGATGCCCGGTGCCGTCCCGTCGTCCTTCGCGCCGCGCGCGCGCTCCGCCCTCTTCGCCTTCGCGTTCATCTCTCTCGGCCCCTACTCGAACTGTTTGCGGAACTCCGCGAACTCGCGCCGCAACTCCTCGACCTCGCGGCGGACTGCGGCCAACTCTTCCTCCAACTTCGCCACGCGACCGTCGTCTGTGCCGCGCGCCGCGCGCCGCGGACTCTCCGCGCCCGCCGCCTCGACCGCGTCGAACTCGACCGGCCCGGAGAGCAGGTGCGCGTAGCGCGACTCCTTGCGCCCCGCCTGCCGCGGGAGTCTGACGACGAGCGGGCCGCGCTTCTCCGTCCGCTCGCTTAAGCCTTCGAGCGTCGCCTCGACGAACGAGATGTCGGAGAACGGGTAGAGCCGCTCGGTGCGGCCGCGCAGCTCGCCCGCGGTCTGCGGCCCGCGCAGCATCAGCACGCACATGACGGCCAGCTCCGCGCGGCTCAAGCCGAAGACTTCCTCGAAGACCTGCCGGTACTTCGGCACTCTCCCGTCGGCCGTGCGCACCTCGCGCGCGAGCCTCTTGTCGCGCAGACTTTCGAGCGCGCGCGTGACCGTCGCCTCGTCGTACGAGACGACCGGGTCGCGGTTGTTGATCTGGTTGCAGGCGTTCGTGAGCGCGTTCAGGGTCAGCGGGTAGTACTCCGGCGTCGTCACCTGCTTCTCGATGAGCGCGCCCGTGACGCGCACCTCCTCCGCGCTCAGGTGTGTCTCTTCGCTCAAGGCTGTTCTCCGGTTAACGTCACTTGTACCAGCAGGCAATCGTCAGGCGCTCGCCGCCGGTCACGGGCGTCACCTCGTGCGTGGTCTCGGCGCGGAAGGCGACGAGCGCGCCCGGCTCGCCGCCGAGGCGGAACTCGCTGCGGTTCGGGCCGGGCCGCCAGTCGGAGAAGACGAGCGCGCCGCCGCCGTAGTCGCCCGCGCCCGACTCGCCCGCCTGCCGGCTGAGGAAGACGACGGCCGAGACGAGCCGCGCCTCCTGCTCGGAGCGCAGCATCCCGGTGTTGCCATCCTGATGCGCGACGAAGAAGTCGCCCTCGCGGTAGCGCAGGAATTGCGGCTCCTCGCAGCCCGCGAGCTTCAAGCCAAAGTGATCTTCGACGCGCGCCTTGAAGTCCGACAGGCGGCGCGCGACGAACTCGACCGTCTCGCGCGACGGCGCGAGCCGCGCGGCCTTTCGCACGCGCTCGTCCACCGCGCCCGAAGGCCCGCGCCCG
>DATCVD010000338.1:0-7226 GCA_036567125.1 Pyrinomonadaceae bacterium
GCCGCCCGCCGGGGCGCGGGCGGGCGGGCTTCAAAGGGTGCTGCCGACCACGTCGTGGAGCGTCGAATTGGTGACCTCGAAGGTCACGGCCTTCGGGTTCCTCTCCACCACCTTCGACAGCGATTCGAGCACGGCCGGGTACGCCTTGAGGTTGAACTCCTCGGCGTCCCCGGCGGTGTCCCAGAAGCTGGTGCTGACGACTTCCAAGCGGTCGGAGGCCACGAGCGTGATCTCGTCGCGGAAGCCCTTCTGCTGTCGCATCATGGGGATGACGACGCGCTCGACGATGCGGGCCAGTTCGGGGGCGGCCCCCTTCCTGAGTCTCATCGTGACTTGGCGTGTGAACATGCGTTGAAGCCCCTTCGCGGCTGGAGCTATGGGCTTCAGTTGATCCGGGGGATTCCGGAAGGGCTGAGAAAGGAGCGAGCTTAACTCGTTTCCCTACAACCTTACGCCCGCGAGTCCCGTATGTCAAAGTTAAGGCCCGTAATAGTTCGTGCCGCTCCGTCGCCCACGCCGAACGCGCCGAAGGCCGCGCGGCGGGGGGTCAATTTCATCAAGCCGGGCGCGGGAGTCGTCGCACTTCCGGCACACGACGTTGGCGTGCGGGCGTCACCTCGGCATGCGTCGCGCGCCCTCGGGGCGTATAGTGTTTGCGAACCGAGCTTTGCTAGCTCCCTTCTCAGCCCCTCTGGAATCCCCCGGATCGACTGACCACCCACGGCCGCCACGCGAGGAGCACCACCGATGACACGCGACCTGAGCGCCTTCACGAGGCTCACCCTGCTCATCTCCGATCTCAGGGGGAACAGCCTGAGCGACCTGTCCGACACGAAGAAGTGCGACCTCGCCCACCACGCCGCCAAGCTCGAAACGGAGTTCGCGGGGACGCCGCACGATCAGATCGCGCGCCGGGTCGGGCATCAGTCCCGCGAGCTGCTCTCCCGAATCAGCGGCGGGGCGGCGGCGGCCGAAGCCGAAGAGGCGCGCGCTGAACTCTTGGCTTCGTGCAAGAGTCTTAAGGATTTAATTTGAGCGCGCGCCACGTCGCAACCGGTTCGGCACGCCCGAGACTTATGAGGGGAAAAGACAGGATCAGACAGAGGCTCGCCGGGGCGGGGCGGATACTCGACGGCGGCCGGGTGCTCGGCGACGCCAAGTACGAACTCGTAGAGTACTGCGAGGTTCACACCTCCGCGTCGGGCGAAGAGGTCGAAGGCCCTTCGAGTACGCGCGGCACGATTGAGACCCACTCCCCCGCCCGCTTCGTCGGGCAGGAACTAACGCTGTGCCTCCGCGACGCGCGGCGCATCGACTTCCTCATCAGGAGCGCCGGGCCGGGCAACGTGGCCGAGATTCAGTGCTATAGGAATTTCTATTAGGGCGCGGCGACCGTGTAGGGGCGCGGGTCGAGGTTATTCGTGAAGGCGGCCGGCCAGATTCGCCACCACCGCCACCAGTTCGTTCGGCTCAATCGGCTTCGACACGTGTAGCTGGAAACCGGAGCGGAGCACCTTCACGCGGTCTTCCGCACGCACGTACGCGGTCAGCGCCGCGGCCGGTATCTGCCCGCCGCGCTCCGCCGGGAGCGACCTCACTTTGGCGATCAGCGCGTAGCCGTCCTCCCCCGGAATTCCCAGATCGCTGATTAAAACGTCGGGGTGCGACTCGGCGAGGGCTTCCAGCGCCTCCGACGCCGACCCGGCCGTGATGACCTCCATCCTGCAATGTTCGAGCACGGCGCGAATCATCTCGCGCGTGTCCTCCTCGTCGTCGACGGCCAGCACCCGCAAGCCTTGAAGCGAGGCGGGGCAGCTGATCTCCGGGTGGCCGCTGGCGTTCCGGGGCAGGTACTCCGCCAGCCCCGGCCCCTTCTTGAAATTGACGAAGGGCAGGCTGACGGTGAACGTCGCGCCCTTCCCTTCGCCGCCGCTCTCGGCCCTCACCGTGCCGCCGTGCAGCTCGACCAACTGGCGGACGATGGAGAGGCCGAGGCCCATCCCGCCGTGGACGCGGTTGGTGCCGGGGTCGGCCTGCCGGAAGCGGTCGAAGATGTGCGGCAGGAACTCCGGCGCGATGCCCATCCCGGAGTCCCGCACCGTGATCTCCACGCGCGTATCGACGCTCCCCAAAGTGACCTGTATCTCCCCGCCCGCGTCCGTGAACTTGATGGCGTTCGAGAGCAGGTTCCAGACCACCTGCTGGAGGCGGTCGGCGTCGGCGTTGATCGGCCCGGCGCGCGGGTCGAGCGCCGTCGTCAGGCGGACGCCTTTCGCCTCGGCCGCCGGGCGGGTCGCCTCGACGGCCGCCTCGATGACGGCGGGCAGCTCGACCGTGCGCAGGTCGAGCCGCAGCTTGCCGCTGATGATGCGCGACACGTCGAGCAGGTCGCTGATCAACTGGTTCTGCGACTGCGCGTTGCGGTGGATGACGTCGAGCGCGCGGTCGCGCGCCGCCCCTTCGAGGTTGCCGGCGAGCAGCATGTTCGACCAGCCGAGGATGGCGGTCAGGGGCGTGCGCAGCTCGTGCGAGACGGTAGCGAGGAACTCGTCCTTCAGGCGGTTGGCCTCCTCCGCCTCCTCGCGCGCGGCCTTCTCGCGGGCGAGCGCCCGCGTGCGCGCGTCCACCTGCGCTTGCAGCTCGGCCTCGCGGGCCACGCGCTCGGTCACGTCCTCAATGACGGTCATCGTCCCGATGACGCGGCCGTCGTCGGCGATGAGCGGCGAGATGCGCGCCGTCTGCTGCATCTCCGTGAAGCCGCTCAGGCTCGCGTCCGTCGGCAGCGGCAGCAGGTGGCCGTGCAGGCGCTGCGAGAGCACCCTCGTCTGCCCTTCGAGCACCCACTTGTACTGGCGATCCAGCCGCCTCGTCTCCAACTCCGAATAGACTTCCAGCAGGTCGCGCCCGATCACTTCGGACGCGCCCAGCCCGCTGTGCTCCTCCAGCCAGCGGTTCCACCCGCGTATCCGCAGCCCGGCGTCCGTGATCAGGATGCCGTGCCCCGCGAGGTCGTTGATCCAACGCAGCAGCGCCGCGTTGAGCAACGTCTCTTCGTCCGGACGGGTTTTCGTCATGGCGGTAATGCCCCGCGGCGCGGCCGGCCCCTCAGGACTGCCCCTGCCGCTCTTCCCACGCTTCGACTTCGTTCATCAGACGGTCGAGCGACGTGACGCTCAAGACCATCACGAGGAACCCCTTGACGGAACTGTCGCGGATTTGAAAGGCCGTGTAGATCACCAGCGCGAACTGCGGCTCGCTGCCGTCCGAGATGAGGGAGGTGAGCAGCTCGTCGAGCGTCTCCAGATGCAGGCGCGGGACCGAGAACGAGACGCGCACCTCCAAGAGGTTGCCGAACATCCCCAAGCAGGCGTTCAGCAGGATGTTCCCCACCTCGGTCAGCACCTCGCGCGCCGACTCGTCCAAGCGGCTGGACGGGGCCGCGTTCCCGTCCGTCAACAAATCCGTCAGGTGCACCGCGCCGTCGTGGTTGAGCAGCAGGAGCGCGTCGCCCGCGACCGGCCCGCCGAAGACCTGATGGATGGAGGCTATTTCGCCGGGGATGAACTTGGCGAGCGCGCCGGGCAACGCCGCCGTCGGGTGGACGGAGACCTCCGGCGCGTTGAGCATGACGCGGTGCCCGGTCAACTCGGAGAGGGCGGCCCCGGTGCGCGCGAACGCGATGTTGATTAGCTCCGAGATCGCGTCGCGCTGCCGTTCGGTCAGTTCCATATCGTTACTCACCCCCCATCGCGGACTCGACCGCGCCCAGCACGTTCTCCGTTGCGAAAGGCTTGTTGACGAAGGCGAGCGCGCCCGCCTCCTCGACCATCGCCCGCGTCGAGGTCTGGATGTCGGCGCTGGCGACGACGACGCGCGCGCCGGCGTCCATCTCGCGCAGCTTGGTCAAAACGTCCAGCCCGTACATGCCCTTCATGACGAGGTCGAGGAAGACCAGATCGGGCTTCTCGATGAAGTAGAGTTCGAGCGCGGCCATGCCCTCGTCCGCCTCGACGACGCTGTAGCCGGCCCCCTCCAGAATGCGCCGCAGCGTCCTGCGCGACAGCGCGGAGTCGTCCACCACCATTATTTTTTTACTCACACCGCCTCCCGAATCGCCTGCGCCATCTCGTCGAGCGGCACGCTCCGGTCGCTCAGGCCGGCCTCCACCACGGACGCGGGCATGCCGTACACCACGCACGTCTCTTCGCTCTCCGTGTAGACCAGACCGCCCTGCGCCTTGATCCACGCCGCGCCCGCGCGGCCGTCCGATCCCATCCCCGTCATCACCACGCCGAGAACCCTCTCGGCGTAAACCTCCGCCGCCGACTGGAAGAGCACGTCCACCGACGGGCGGTGCGGCAGATCGAACGGCCTCGAATCGAGGTGCGCGACGACCTCCCCGCCCGCGCGGCGGCGCAAGGTCAGGTGACGCCCCGCCGGGGCCAGCAGCGCCAACCCGGCGCGCAGCACGTCGCCTTCTTGCGCCTCGCGCACGTCGAGCGGCGACTGCTCGTCCAGTTTTCGCGCGTACATTTCAGTGTAGCCGACCGGCATGTGCATGACCATCGCGACGGGCGCGGGGAAGTCCGCGGGCAACTGGGGGATCAACTGCTTCAAAGCCTGCGGGCCGCCGGTGGAAATCCCGATCACCACCACGTCCGCCAGCTCGCTGCGCGTGACGGGGGCCGGGGCCGGCTGCGCGGCCGGCGCGGAGATTTTGACGCGCGCCATCGGGATGGAGGCGGCCGACTTGACCTTCTCGATCAGCTCGTCGCTCACCTCGAAGATCTTCTCGGTGGCGAGCGCCGTCGGCTTCTGCACGAAGTCCACCGCGCCCGCGTCGAGCGCGGTCAGCGCGGCCTCGCCCGTCTCGCTGGCGATGCTCATGATGATGATCGGCAGCGGCCGCCGCCGCATCTGCTCGCGCACGAACCCGACGCCGTCCAACTCGGGCATGATGAGGTCGCAGGTGATCACGTCCGGTTCGAGTCGCTCCACCAGCTCAAGCGCCTCGCGGCCGTCGCGCGCCGCCCCCACGACTTCGAGGAACGGGCTGCGCGAGAGCATCTGCTTCACGACCTTGCGCACGTACGCCGAGTCGTCCACCACCAGAACTTTGAGAACTCGATCCATGTATGACCCTCTGACCGGGGCGGTCAACCCGCGCGCGGCCGCCTGACGTAGACGAACGCGTTTCCGATCTCCTGCAACTCGAAATCCTCCGCGAGCCGCAGCAGGGATTCGGAGGCGGCCACGAACAGGTGACCCGGCGGCCGGATGTGCGCGGCGAACGCGCGCACCGTCCTGCTGATGGACTGGCCGGAGAAGTAGATGAACACGTTGCGGCAGAAGATCACGTTCGCCGCCGCCAGCGGCGCGACCTCCGCCTCGTCCATCAGATTCACGACGCCCCACTTGATTAGAGTGTGCAACTTAGGGTCAACGCGCCACGTTTTTGTTTCGCCCTCCTGCGTAAAGTATTTGGCGCGCAACCCGGCCGGCAGGTTGCGGAACGAGCGTTCGCGGTAGATTCCGCGCCGCGCCTTCTCGACGGCCGCCGTGCTGGCGTCGCTGGCGTGAATCTCGACGGGCGCGCGCCCCAGCCAGCCCGCCTCGTCGAGCGCCATCGCGATGGTCAGAGGCTCCTCGCCGGTCGCGCACGCCGCGCTCCAAACCTTCAGCGGCCCCGCGCCGGGCGCGGCGAACCAGCGCGGCACGACCGTTTCGACCAGCGCGCGCACCTGATCCATCTCGCGCCAGAAGTAGGTCTCCGGGACGGAGAGCGCGTTCATCACGCTCCGCCACTCGTCCTGCGCCGCCTCGTCGTACTTCAGCAGGTAGTAGTAATCCAGCAGCGACGTGAACCCGCGCTCGATGACCAGCGGCGACAGCTTGTCGGTCAGGATGTCGCCCTTCCCGTTGTCGAAAAACAGCCCCGTGCGCTCGTGTATCAGGTCGCGCAACAACCTGTCCGCCCCGCCCCTTAAACTTAGACTCCCCGTGTTAACGCCCATGGTTCTTCAGCCCGCGACGCGAAACCCAAGACCTTCCGCCCTCAGCTAAAATCTTCCGCCCGCCCGCGCTTCAACTTCCCCAACGCCTCGGCGGCCACGCGCGCGAGGTCTGGGTCGTCCGACTTGAGCAACGGGGCGACCGCCCCGACCGCCGCCTCACCGCCGACGCCCCCGAGCGCCTCGACGGCCGCGATGCGAACGTGGTTCGCCTTGTCGTCACGCGCCAGCGCGGCGAGCGCGTCCGCGCTTTCGTCAACCTTCAACCGGCCGAGCGAGCGCGCGGCGAAGTAACGCACCCACGAATCTTCGTCCCCCAGCGCCTCGATCAAAGAAGCCGCGACCTCCGGGCCTTCGGCCAGAGCCATCGCGCCCGCCGCCGCGGCGCGCACGCGCGGCGTCTCGTGTCTGAGAGCGCGCGCGAGCGCGGGCACGGCGCGCTCGTCTTCGAGCAGCGGAAGGTGCTCGACCGCCGCCCGGCGCACGCGCTCGTCTTCGTCGCGGCAACGCTCCAGCAGCAGCCCCACGCATTCGGGGTAGCCGAAGTAGCCCGCGATCTTCACAGCCGACTCGCGCACGTTCGGATCGTCGACTTCTAAAAGTGGCAGCACCCGCGCCGGCATCGAAGGCGAGCCGAGCGAGTTCAGCGCGCCGACGACCGATTGCCTCACCGCCGCGTTCGGGTCTCCGACGAGGGCGAGCAACGCCTCGAACGCGCGCGGGTCGCCGATCTTCGCCAGCGCGTCAGCCGCCGGGATCACAAGCTCCGGGTCTCCGTCGAGCACTTCGACCAGCGCCGGCGCGGCGCGCGCGTCGCCGATGCGCCCGAGGGCGACCACCGCCGCCTTCCTGATTTCGAGGTCTTCCGACCCGAGCTGTTCGATCAGCAACTCCGTCACGCGCGGGCCGTGCCGCACCAGCGCTTCGACCACCTCGCCGCGCGCGTCGGCGTGCCCGAGCAGGCGCGTCAGCGCGCGCTCGACCGCCGCGCCCTCCAACCAGCCGACGACCAGCGTGAGCGGGCGCAGTTCTTCGGGGCGCGCGTCGTTCAGCGCGGCGAGCAGGTTCTGCGCGCCCGTCGCGTTGATCGCCGCGCGGCTCAGGTCGGCGACGTGCGCGCCCTCGCCGTACTGTCTCTCGTAACGGTCGTGCAGCGCGGCGAGCGCGCGCGCGACGACCGGCGTCGGCGCTTCGGGTGCGTTCAGCAGCGCGGCC